>DAOWML010000030.1 GCA_030643125.1 Bacteroidales bacterium | reverse complement strand
GTTAAGGCTGAAAAATATAGTGAAGCGGAAAAATATTTTAATACTTTAATGGAATATAAAGATGTTGATACCGATATTTATTATCAATTAGCAGTTATTTATAATAAGCAATCAAAATGGGATGCAGCAATTGAAGCTGGTAACAAATCGTTAGAACTTTTTGGTGATGCAGGTACTACTAAAGATGCTAAAATATATTATGAATTAGGTAATTCATATTATGGTAAAAGCGATACTACTGCTGCATGTGATGCTTATAAAAAAGCTAGCAAAGGTGATTATGAAGCATCGGCAAAATATCAAATTGAACAGGTTTTGAAGTGTCAATAAAAGAGATTGGTTTAAATAAAAAAGGTGATCATCAGATCACCTTTTTTTATACACTGACTCATAAGCATGTTATCATGCTGAATGAAAATTTGTAATATCATTCGAGATTTTCAATATTTTATAAATATTTCCTTCAGTATTTCTGATCGGGGTATAAGTTTCGGCAAAAACTAACTGCTTTTTGTTAATTTTTACTTTGCTTGTTTCTTTTTGTACTTTACCCGATTTTAATTCTCTCCAGAATTTTTCGTATGCAACTTTTTGTTGCTCTGTAAACTCCATGTTTTCTGAATGGTGAGTCCCAATTACTTCATCTCTGGTTAATCCAAGTAATGACAGGTAATTATCATTTACATTCTGTATGTTTCCATCCAGATCATATTCTATAACGTAGCTCGATGTATTGAGTGCTTCAACAAGCCCTTCCATTTCAGCACCTTTGCGTGTTGATTCTTCTTGTGTGGCCTGTAACTCTTCCATATTCTGACGCATCTCTTCTTCTTGTGCAGCCATCTCTTCGGCTTGTTGCTGCGAGCGTTCAAGTAATTCGGATGTTCTGATATTAACTCGAACAGATGAAAAGGTTGAAGCTATGCTTTCAGCTAGTTTTTCAATAAATTCGATCTCATGTTTTTCAAAATTATTAAAAGAAGCTATTTCAAGAACCCCCAGTACATTTTCTTCAATTTTTAGCGGAACAATTAATAAACTGTTTGGGTTTGCTCCGCCAAGGCCCGAGGTAATTTTCATATAATCTTGTGGGATTTCTGTCATATATATTGTTTTCTTTTCAATAGCACAGGTCCCAACTAAACCTTCACCCGGTTCAATTTGTTTTTGCAGAAACTTTCTTCTGTCAAAAGCATAAGCAGAAAGCAGGTTAAAATGAATATTATCTTTATCATTATCATTTAAAATAAATATACCACCCTGGTTAGCCTTAAGATAATCAACAAGGTTTAATATAATTTCAGTAGCAAGATTTTCAAGATTATCATTATTTTGACGCAGAACATCAGCAAATCTGGCTAAACCTTCATTAGTCCACCTGCGTTTTTCATCTTCAATTTTACGTTTTTCATCTTCTTTTTCGGCTTTAACAAGGCTGTTTCTCATTTCAATTAAAGACTCACCCAAAACATCTTCGTCACTTAATAAATCAAAATCTTGATTCAATTTGCCCTGACCAATAAGATTTGCAAATTCAACTTTCTTATTTAATCCATCAATGGAGCTATTAAGTGCATCAGTCATTTCTTCAATTTCATCACCGGTTTCTATTTTAATTCTCATTTTTTCATCGATATGACCTTTCGCAAGATGTTTTAATAACTCAGTAATCTTAGATAGGGGTTTGGTAATATTTCGTCCGATAATAGCAATAACTAATGCCATAAGAAGTATTCCGATAATTCCAACTAACAAAGAAATTCTAAAATTTCGTATTGCTTTAGCCATAATGACGTCAACAGGAACTGAAATTGCAATTGACCATGGAGTACCGGTGTTCATTACCTGAATTGGAGCATAAGTTACGTATGTTTCAATTTCTGCTTTATCAATACTTATATAACTAAAACTTTTTCCATCGCGAATTTTCTGAGAGATTTTGTGTTTTTCATTATCTTCAGGAAAGATTTCTTCAATTTTTCGATTAAGCAGTTCTTTATCCGGATGTCCGGAAATAAACCCACCATTTGATACTAAAAAAGCATAACTACCCTCGAAAGGCTTGATATCTTCAACAATTTTTTGTAGTTGTATTAAAGTAATATCATAGGCTACTACAGCAACATACTTTCCATTTTCAACTATTGGAGAAATCAAACTTGTCATCAATAAGGATTCTGTTTTGCCTCCTGTTAAAACATCAAAATATGGCTCATTTATATTAGGTATTAGTATGGATTTTGTTTGTGCATAAAGTTCAGAATCGCCATCTAAACTTCTGAGTTCAACATTATCTTTCATTATTCCATCTTCTCTCCAAAAGGAATGGCTTATTCTACCATAAGGTTTGTCCCAGGAAGAATCGATCATATTTAATTCCCAGCTATCCCATAGAGCATAAATGTTAGGATTGTTTTCAAAAATTTTAATATACATCTTATGAATTAATTCCTGCCATTCATCTTTTTCAAATTCTTTATAAATTCTAAAAGCATCACTAACGGCTATAACTGCAGAAAACTCAGAGTCAAGTTTAACCTTGATATCTTTTGCTGATTCCTGAACTTGTTTATTTGTTATTTCAATAGCGTCATTATACGCCATTTTACGGGCATTAAAACTAATATATCCAACCGCAGCGATATAAATAATTATTGTTGCGGAAATAATAAATAGTTGTATTTTTTGCTGTATTTTTAATTTGATTTTCATGACTCTTAGCGATTGTTAAAATTTCTCTTATGAATGTTTCTTCTGAAAATCAGTAATGTTGTTTGAAATTTTCAGAATTTTATAAATTTCTCCATCAGCATTTCTAATAGGAGTATATGTTTCGGCAAAAACATATTCTATTCCATTAGCTTTAGTGGTTGTTGTTTCCTTTATAACTTTTCCTGATCTTAACTCTCTCCAGAATTTTTCGTATTCAGTTTTTTGTTGTTTGGTAAACTCCATATTTCCTGAGTGATGAGTTCCTATTACTTCATCTCTGGTTAATCCAAGTAATGTCAGGTAATTATCATTTACGTTCTGGATGTTTCCATCCAAACTATATTCTATTACATAACTTGATGTATTAAGAGCTTCAACAAGGCCTTCCGTTTCTGCGCTTTTGCGCGATGATTCTTCTTGTGTGGCCTGCAGCTCTTCCATATTCTGGCGCATTTCTTCTTCTTGTGCAGCCATTTCTTCAGCTTGTTGTTGTGAGCGTTCTAATAATTCTGATGTTCTTATATTTATTTTAACTGATGAAAAAGTAGAAGCGATACTTTCAGCTAGTTTTTCAACAAACTCTATTTCGTGCTTTTCAAATACATTAAACGAAGCAATCTCCAGCATTCCCAAAACATCGTCTTCAAGTTTTAATGGTACAATAAGCAAACAATTTGGATTGGCTCCTCCTAGTCCGGAAGTTATTTCGATATAATCTTGTGGAATAGCAGTCATGAATATGGTTTTCTTTTCAATAGCACAAGTGCCAATTAATCCTTCGCCAATTTTAATGTGTTTCTGCATATATTTTCTTCTGTCGTAAGCAAAAGCAGAAAGAAGATTAAAGTATATATTTTCTTTATCGTTATCATTTAAAACAAATAATCCTCCTTGATTTCCTTTTAAATAATCAACAAGATTCATTATGATTTCTGTTGCCAGATTTTCGAGATTATCATTATTTTGACGTAAGATATCAGCAAACTTGGCTAAACCTTCATTAGTCCACCTACGTTTTTCATCTTCTATTTTGCGTTTTTCATTTTCTTCATCGGCTTTAACCAGGCTGCTTCTCATCTCAATTAAAGATTTACCCAGAATATCTTCATCGCTTAACAAATCAAAATTATGGTTTAATTCTCCCTGTCCAATATGATTTGCAAAATCAACTTTTTTATTTAATCCATCGATGGAGTTATTAAGCGCATCAGTCATTTCTTCAATTTCATCACCGGTTTCTATTTTTATTCTCATGTTATCGTCGATATGACCTTTAGATAGGTTTTTAAGCAGCTGTGTTATTTTGGCGAGCGGATTAGTGATGTTTTTACTTATTATAGCAATTACAAGAACAATAAGCAATATACCTATAATCCCAACAATCATTGAAATTCTGAAATTTCTATTGGCTTTAGCCATTATGGTACTTACGGGTACTGATATGGCAATTGACCATGGGGTATTGGTGCCATCAACGATTATCGGTGCGTACGAATAGTAAAGTTCTACACCTTTATCGTTTTTACTTATGTAGCTAAAAGGCATCCCTGATTTAATTTTAGCAAGAATATCGAATGTTGTAAAATCTTCTGGAAACAGTTCTTCTAATTCTACTTGCAAATATTCTGTATTTGGATGTCCTGCAATTAACCCTTCGTAAGAAACCATGAAAGCATAACTATTTTCAAAAGGGGTTATTTCTGAAACAATTTGCTGAAAATTACTTAAGGTAATATCTACTCCCACCAACCCAATATATTGACCATCTTTCATGATTGGCGAGTTTAATGTTGTCATTAAACTTCTTTCGCTTACACCAACCGCATAATTATCAAGATACGGTTCCCAAATGGATGGGATCTTTCTTAATTTTATAATTTTATCATATAACTCAGACACAGTTTCCATACTACGGTAGCTTGAATCTGAAATTATATTTCCTGAACTGTTTCGCGTGATTACCATGGAATAGCGTCCATGCGATTTTTCCCAATTTGGATCAATAGCACTTAATTCCCAACTATCCCACAAAGAATAAAAATGTGGATTTTTGGTGTATACTTCTAAGTACATACTTTCGAATAGCTTTTTCCACTCAGGATTTGACATTGTTTCGTATACCAGATAAGAATTAGATAAGGTTTTAACAACACTCATATCTGCATTTAGCTTATTGGCAATACCCTCTGCGTAATTTTGGACCGTTTTGTTAGTAATATCGGTAATGTTTTGGTATACCATTTTTCTATTACTCAGGCTAATATAACCAATGGCTACTACGTATATAATTACTGATGCAGAAATAATAAATAACTGTATTTTTTGCTGTATTTTAAGTTTAATTTTCATGAGAACAAGGTTTTATAATTCTTCAAATTCACTGGTATTATTTGATATTTTAAAAATTTTATTAACAACTCCGTTTTCATCCATAATAGGTGTATAGACCTCTACAAATATAATTTCTTTTCCATCAACAATAAATTTTGATTTTTCCTTTTTTGTACCACCTCTTTTTAAATCATTCCAAAACTTTTCATATTCAGTCTTCTGTTTTTCTGTAAACTCCATTTTATCTGAATGATGTGCTCCTACAACTTCCGAACGCTTTAAATTTAGCAAGGTGAGATAATTGTCGTTTACTTTGGTAATTATACCTTCAGGATCATATTCGATAATATAACTGGATTGCTCCAAAGCATGTAAAAAACTTTCCATTTCAGCATTTTTGCGTCCTGCTTCTTCTTGTGTTGCTTGCAATTCTTCCATGTTTTGACGCATTTCTTCTTCCTGAGCAGACATTTCTTCAGATTGTTGCTGTGATTTTTCTAATAACTCATTTGTTTGAATACTTATTTTAACAGAAGACATGGTAGAAGCAATGTCTTCAGCCACATTTTCTACAAACTCAATTTGATATTTTTCAAACTTTTTAAATGAGGCAATTTCAATTACTCCATAAACTTTATCTTCCATATTAAGAGGGACAACAAGTAAGGCATTTGGATTTGCACCTCCCAAACCAGAAGTTATAGAAATGTATTCATCAGGAATATCTTCAATATAAGTGGTTTCTTTTTCAATGGCAACTGAACCAACAATACCATCTCCGTATTCAATACGTTTTTCAATATATTTTTCCCTGTCAAAGGCAAAAGCAGAAACAAGATCAAGAAATATATTATTTTTATCGTCATCGTTAAGCAAGAATAAACCTCCCTGGTTTGCTTCAAGATAATAAACCAGATTTTTAATAATCTCATTAGAAAGTGTTTCCAGATTGTCATTGTTTTGACGAAGAATATCGGCAAATTTTGCTAATCCCTCGTTTGTCCATCTACGTTTTTGATCTTCAATTTTTCTTTCTTGCTCATCGTTTTGTGCTTTTTTGAGACTGTTGCGCATATCAACAAGGGCAAGTCCTAATTTATCATCATCGCTAAGCAAACTAAATTCGTAGTCGAGATTTCCCGATCCTATATGATTAGCAAATTCGGTTTTTAAATTTAGCCCTTCAATAGATGTTTTCAGAGCGATTGTCATTTCTTCAATTTCATCGCCGGAATTAATATTTAGATCGAGTTTGCTGTTGGTTTTTCCTTGAGCAAGCTCTTTTAGGAACTCAGTTATTTTTTGTATCGGGTCTGATATGTTTTTGGTAATAATATAAATTGCAAAGCTTAGAAGAAAAATGCCGATTATACCAACAATTAATGAAATCATAAAGTTTCTGTCGGCCTGAGCCATGATTGAATTTATTGGTACTGAAACACCAAGGTACCATGGAGTATTAGTTCTCCCAATATTAATTGGGGCAAAAGCAACATAATGCGTTTTTTCTTTGTCATCTACAGTTACTATATTAAAACTTTTTCCCTTTTCAATATTTTTAAATAAATCAAAATCATCTCCGGTTTTTAATGTAAATTCTGCAATTTGATTTAGTAGTTCTGTTTCAGGATGACCAGCGAACTTACCTTCTTCATTCAATAAAAAAGCATAACTCCCAGGAAACTGAGACAGATTAATGTTTTCGACCATTTTTTGAAACCTTTCCAAAATAAGGTCAATACCAACAAGTCCGTGGTATTCGTTATCAATTAAAATAGGTGTTATCAGGCTGGTCATTAATTTAGATACTTCACCTTCGTCGGTAAATAAGTCAAAATATATTGGCAATACCATTTCTTTTGCCTGGGCTTTAATGTCGGCATAAACTTCAGGATCCCCATCAACACTACGAATGTCTTGTTTCTGAAAAACAGATCCGTTTACGCGCGAAAATACATTTGCCATTCGTCCGGTAGGCTCCGTCCACGTACTGTCAATCTTATTTAACTCCCAACTATCCCACAGCTTGTAAAAAACGGGATTGTCTCGATATATCTTATCATACATTTTAATAAACAATGGATCCCATTGTTCTCTTGGCATATCTTGATATACTTTAAAAGCAGTAGCTAAAGTTCTGACAGTTGCCATGTATTCATTCAAATCAGCCTGTATTTTAAATGCAAATTTTTCAGCGTTTGAATTAACTAATTCAACAGAATCATTATAAGCTGTTTTTTTTGCAGTTACACTGATATAGCCGATTGCAATAACATATATAGCAACTGATAGTGAAATTAAAAACAGTTGCATTTTGTTTTTCAAGCTTAACTTAATTTTCATCTGTTTATATTTTTGTATCTGTCTCATTTCTTGTCCTTTATTAATATTGAATACGGAAAATAAATATTAAAAATCACAAATGACAAGCACCAAAATACAAATAAATCTCAATGACTGAAATCTCAATATTCAAAGCTGGTTTGAATATTTAATTATTGATATTTGGAATTTATTTGTCATTTGTTTTTTGTTATCTGGTGCTTTAATTAGCTTCGCTGAGCACTTCGTGGTTCAAAAATTGTGTGACTTGATAAACAAACTCTAATTAATAATTACATTGTTTTAAAACTTTAGTTTTTATTCACGTATTGTTATAATCGCTAATATCTATTGCTAAAAATAAAATTTTCTCAAATTTTTCATTTATAAAAACAGGAGCAAATGATGTTATTAATTTAAGCTCATCTTCGTTTTTATTCTTTAAATAAGTTATTTCTTGATGTGTTTTACCTGCCATTACTGTATTTAGAGTCTTTTGAAACTTAGCAAGCTCTTTTTTTACCACAAATTCTTCTATTTTCATTCCAGTGGCTTCATTTATGGTATATTTGAATTTTCTTAAAAACAGATCATTGGTATTTACCAGTGTTGTATCTAAACTAAGTTCTGCTTTTAACAAAAACTGATCTACTCCGTTAAGTATCCCGCTAAATTCTTCACCTTTTCTGGAAGATTCTTCTTGTGTTGCCTGAAGTTCTTCCATATTTTGTCTCATTTCTTCTTCCTAAACAGCCATTTCTTCTACTTGTTGTTGCGATTGTTCGAGCAGTTGTGATGTTCTGGTGTTAATGCGAACCGACTTTAAAGTCGAAGCAATACTTTCAGCAGCTTTCTCTGCAAATTCAATTTCGTGTTTCTTAAACTTATTAAATGATGCTAGTTCAATAACTCCGAGAATATCGTTTTCCATTTTTAATGGTACTAGCAATAAACTATTCGGATTAGCATTACCTAAGCCGGAAGTTATTTGAATGTAATCTTGCGGAATTTCTGTTAAATAAATAGTGTTTTTTTCAGCAGCACATGTTCCAACGAGACCTTCTCCCAGTTCAACTTGTTTTTTAATAAACTTTTCTCTGTCGAAAGCGAAAGCGGCTAATAAATCAAATATAACAGTTGATTGTTCCTGATCGTTTAAAATAAACAAACCACCCTGATTAGCATTAAGATAATAAACAACATTTTTGATTATTTCATTAGCAAGAATATTTAAATCATCGTTGTTTTGTCTAAGTATTTCAGCAAATTTTGCCAATCCTTCATCCGTCCAACGGCGTTTTTGATCTTCAGTTTTTCGTTTTTCCTCTTCGGATTTTGCTTTTAAAAGACTACTGCGCATATTTATTAAGGATTGCCCCAACTCATCTTCATTACTAATTAGTTCCAGTTCATGATCAATATTGCCCGATCCTATTTTGTTAGCAAACTCAGCTTTTTTATTTAAACCCCGGATAGAAGTATTTAAAGCTAAAGTCATTTCTCCTACTTCATTTTTAGTATTTACTTCCATTATTAAAGATTCATCAATCTTTCCTTGGCAACGCTTTTTAGTATTTCAGTAACTTTTATTATTGGCTCGGTAATATTTTTCGCAATAAACCAAATTACAATGGTTAATAATAGTAGTCCTATAAAACTTACAAATAAAGCTTTGTATAAAAAACTCTTGGCTTTAGATGTTATAACTTTGTCAGGAATAACGATGGCTAAGGACCAGGGTGTATTTACATTTTCTACTTTTATTGGAGCAAAAACATAAAAGTCTTTTTGATTATTTTCATTTTTATAAGTAAATGTAAAATTGATTCCTGTCCGAATATTTTCTACTATTTTAAACTTTTCGTTAAAACCGGGATATTCGTTACTTATTAGTTTGCCCATTAATTTTGAGTTAGGGTGAGCAACATAAGTTCCATTATTGGACAATAAAAAAGCATAACTTTTTTCGAAAGGCTTAATTTTTTTAATAATATTCTGGAATCGTTGTAAATCAAGATCTACACCGGCAAGACCAATAAAGGTATTACCTAATTTTATTGGAACAGAAATATTTGTATTAATATATTGATCTTCTTCTTTTCCTGTTGGTGACCATAATGTGGGGTCAACAATCATTGAAATACCGGTAGATTTCATAGCATAGTAATTGCCTGTTAAAACATCACCATCAGTATTCAGTCGGGTTTCTACTTGATTTATATTTCCATCCTGATCTCTAACCCAGCCATTCAAATATCGACCAAAAGGTTTGTTCCATTCCGGATCGATGTGGTTTAATTCCCAACTTGTTGCTACAGCAAGATAATGCGGGTTTTCAGTAATAACATGCAATTGCTGTTCAAGGAAAATTTTATTCCATTCTTCCCAGGGTAAAGTTTGAAATGCTTGCCCGGCTTGTGCAAGAGTTTTTGCCACATTAAAATCAGATGCTAACTCAGATTTAATAAGATTGGCATATTCGTGTGCATTTTTATTTGCAACTTCACGTGCTTCTTCGAGGGCCATCTGTCTGGATTTTGTTGTGATATACCCTATGGATGCAATGAAAATTAGCATTGAAGTTGAAAGGATATAAACCAGCATTTTTGCATTAATCTTCATACTCAAGTCTTATTGAAAATAACCTCTAAACTTACACTAATTTAAGAAAAAATCAAATTAATGTATGCAAATGTTAGGCTTTCAGTTTTAATAAATTTGTATTGAATAGCTTCTTAATTCTTTTGATAATTTTTTCGCATCGCCAAGTATTGTATCCATAAGCTTCCAGAATCGTTTTCCATGGTTTTTTTCAACAGTATGGCAAAGCTCATGAATTATAACATAATCAATCAAATAATCCGGTAAGCGCAATAAATGTAAATTCAAATTAATATTGTTTACAGCAGAACAACTTCCCCAAAGGGTTTTGGCATTTTTAATATAGATCTTATTGAACTTAAAATTATGTTTTTCAGATAATTGTTGTGTTCTTTCGAGTAGGTATTCTTTTGCTTCACTCCGAAGTGTTTTGATAATTACAGTTCTGATTATTTTCTGAACATTTGGGCTTTTAACATCAGTGTTTTGGGGGTATTTAACAATGATAGAGTCAGAAGTAATTCTTGTTTTTATTTTGTCATCCTGATCTTTAGAAATTAAAAGCTTTTTATATTTTGTATTAAAGCTGGTGTTTTCAGTAAATATTGTTGCTTTATTCTCGATTTTTTCAATTTCGGGGAGATGACTTAATATCCATGTTTGTTTTTTTTCAACAATGTTTAATGCAAGTCTATAGCTTAGGTAAAAAGGTAAATTAACCACAACACCTTTCATTGGGCGAATGGCTATGCTTACGTTTTTTGAACGTTTGTTTTTTCGGAACGTAACATTTCCAATATTATCGACATGAATAATCTTTTCAGGCATTATGCAATAATAATAAAACCTGTGTTAATCCAAAAATTTTGATAACTTCTGAAGTAAACTTTGGAATGTTATTGGTTTAAGAATATAATCACTATAACCTAAGTCTATAATCTCATATCTCTGGTCTTCGGTAGCGTATGCTGTTTGAGCAATAACCGGCATATTATAACCTTTCTTAATTAAATGTTTAAGAGCTTCATGACCAGTCATAATTGGCATGTTAATATCCATAAGAATTAAATCAAAATCGGGATTTTTCTCAACCATATCTATTGCTTCTCTTCCATCTTTTGCCCAATAAATTTTAACTTTTGTTTTCGAAAGGAAAGAAAACAATAACTTATAATTTGTTTCTACATCTTCGGCAATTAAGATCTTCTTATTGCTCCAGTCAACATTTTCAACAATTTTTGGTTTTTCGAATAGTTTTTTGTTTGGTTTTACTACATCATAAGGAATAGTAAAATAAAATTTAGCACCTTTTGCCTTGTTGGCAGGCAGGTCTCCTTTTTTTGACTCAACCCAAAGTTTACCACCAAGTAATTCAATAAGGCTTTTGCATAAGGCTAAACCAATACCAGTACCTCCATATTTCCGTGTTGTTGACTCATCAGCCTGACGAAAACGATCAAAAATAAAATTGACCTCATCTTCGTTTATTCCAATTCCGGTATCTTTAACAAAACAAATTATTTCTTGTCCTTTAATATAATAACCAAATTCTACTTTGCCTTTCTCAGTAAATTTCAAAGCATTATCCAACAAATTGGAATAAACTTGCTTTAGCCTTTTTAAGTCGGTTAAAATATATAATTCTTTATCGTTAATTTCTTTTTGTAATGTAATATCGATTTTATCAAGCTTCATGTTATTTTTATACTCAAGAAAATCGATTAATAACTCGTCGAGCAACGTGTTTAAATTGCTATTGGACTTACTTACAGTAAGAGTTGATGACTCGACTTTGGAAATATCAATTATATTATCGATAATTTCCAGCAATAATTTACCGCTATTTGCTAAAATTCTTAAATACTCTTTCTGGTCTTCTTTAGATACTTCTTTTGTATTTAATAGTGTTGAAAAACCCATAATAGCATTTAACGGAGTTCTGATTTCGTGTGATAGATTAGTTAAAAATGAAGATTTTAATCTATCCGATTCTTCAGCTTTGGTTTTAGAGTCGTATAATTGCTGCTCGAACTCTTTTTGTTCTGAAATATTTCTATAAATTACATAATACCCTAATAGCTGTTGATTAACACTAACGGGGGTTCCTATGATAGAAACATGGACTTTTTGTTTATTTTTAGTTATTCGAATAGCTTCGATTTGATCATATAAACCTTCTTTAAATTTTTTGGTATAATTTAAAGCTTGTTCTTTTAATTCTTTAGGAACGATAAAGTCATCCAGTTCTTGATTAATAATTTCAGAATTCTCGAAACCAAATAATTTTGTAAAAGCAGCATTTATTCTTTGAACTTGTCCTTCGTTATTTACAAATGCAATTGCTTCGGGTGATTCTTCAAAAAGTTTTTTGTAATGCGCCTCTTCTTCCTTATTTCGAATCTCTGATTTTTTTATTTCTGTAATCATCTTATTAGCAGAACGAGCTAATATTTTAAATTCTGAGAAATTAATTTTTGATTCATCTATTAGAGTATTTTTATAAGATGCAGTTTTGAAAAACTGAATAAACGAATCAATATTATTAGCTGCTTTTTTCGACAAGTACAGGGCAAATAAATAAAGAAGTACAAACAAAATACTAAAGAAAATAATAACTATTAAGATATTCCTTTTTATGATTTTTTTGATTTCATCTTTTTGGACATCAAGAAACTGGTTCATATCCTCAATATATACGCCTGCACCAACCATCCAACGCCAG
>DAOWML010000055.1 GCA_030643125.1 Bacteroidales bacterium | reverse complement strand
TTTTTTTGATGAAGTAATTATTGTAAACGATGGTTCAACAGATAAGACGGATGAAATATTAAAAGAAATAAGCAAATCTTATGATTTCAAATATATTGTTTTGAATGAAAACAAAGGAAAAGGCTTTGCAATGGCAACCGGTATTGAGAATGCGAACGGTGAAATAATCGTATTTATTGATGCCGACTTATTAAATTTGAAAGATGAACATTTCTTGCATTTATTAATACCTGTTATTGAAGATGAAGCAGATATGGTATTAGGGCAGGCAACAGAAACTCTTATAAATTACAAATACAATCCTTTTAAATCTTTTACAGGAGAAAGAGTTCTTTTAAAAAAAGATATTCTGCCTATCCTGGATAAAATGAGACATTCAAGGTTTGGTGTAGAAACACTTATCAATCTTTATTATCAATCAGAAGGTAAAAGAATTAAATACGTGATGTTAGAAGGGTTAAAACATCCAACAAAGTTTGATAAAACAAATACTTCTCACGCAATGAAAGAATTCATAAAAGAAGGTCATCAAATAGCCCTGACAGCATTCCAAAATTATGAATTAATAACAAAATCTATAAAAAATGCAATTTCAAAAAACATAAAACTATAAATCATGAATCGATTAAAATTAATTTTTATAATGATAATAGTGTTCTTAATTAGCACAAATATCACAAAAGCACAGGAAAGTAATTTAAAAATATCAGGTGAGTTATTAACCGACCAGCGATTTTTACTTGATTCTCCGAATGATTGGGCATGGAACGAAAATCGGCTAACACTGAATTTTGACAAAAAAATAACCAGCAACTCAAAGTTTTATAGTGAAGTATGGTTGCGAAATATTGGCTTACCAAATATTAGCTCATCTGCCGATTTATATAATAAGAATATAGTTGATCCCTATAATCTGGAAGTAAGGGAAGCTTATGTTCAGCTATTTGGGTTTCTAAACAAAAAATTAGATGTGAAAATTGGTCGCCAACGAATTACCTGGGGAACAGCCGATAAACTAAATCCAACTGATAATCTAAACCCTTATGATTTAGAAGACATTTTAGATTTTGGTCGACATAGAGGTTCTGATGCTATTAGTTTTGGTTACTATTTCAATTCAGAATTTTCTTTGCAAGGGGCTTATATCCCCTTTTTCCAACCGGCAAATATGCCTGTGGGGATTTTTGCCAATGCACTAACACCGGCAATGGAATTACCACAAGGAATGACATTAATGGAATTTACAGACCAAATAAATATGCCTGCATATAATCTTGGTGAAAGCTCAACAGCTGGTTTAAAGTTTAAAGGTTTCGCAGCCGGATTTGATTTCTCCTTAAGCTATGTTTGGGGCAGAGACGGAATGCCAATCAGTACATACAATACCTTAACTCCTGTTGATGCAATTGGCGGAATAAGCATAAATTCTGACTTAACATTTTACAGGACTCATATTTTTGGTGCTGATATGGCAGGTAGTATTGGAGGTATTGGTGTTTGGGCAGAAACAGCAGCTTTTTTACCGGAAAGTGAAGTAGTAATGACAAACGATTTATCAGCCATGTATGCTTTACCAACAGGTTCTGTAACACAAGATTCTGTAATTTTAGAGAAAGAAGTTTATGTCAAATTTATTATTGGTGCTGATTATAATTTTGCCAATGGAACTTATCTTAATATACAGTATTTGCACGGTTTTATAAATGAAAGAGGAACAGATAATTTAAACGACTATTTCTTTGTTCAGTTAGAACGAAAATTCTTTGATGATAAATTAAAGATTTCGCCTTTAGCAGGTGGTTTTATTGTCTCTGATTGGGAAAGTGTAGAAAATAATTACGCATTAGTTTACGTTCCAAATATTTCGTACATGGCAACCGATAATGCCGAAATAACAATATCCGCAGCTATTTTTGATGGAAAAGGAGATAATATTTTTTCAGGCTTAAAAGACTATAATATGATGATGTTTAAGATAAAATATAGTTTTTAATTTTTTTTGAAAAGATTCAATACTCAGAGGATTAACTCAAAATATTGACTCGGATTTTCAATTTGGGTTGAGCTATATTTAGCTTTTAACTGATATTGAATATTTCTTTTTTAACTAAAAAAAGATTAATTTTCTGAAATAAACAGACCAAACTCAGAAATATTAAATATCAGATGAAACAACACATAACTTTCTTGCTGAAAGAACGTGCTTCTTATTATGAGAATCGCCAGGTCTTTAAATTTAAAAATAAAACAAACGGGAAATATGAATCATTAAGCTGGAATGCTTTACTTGCCCAAACTAATAAGGTTTCGAAATCTCTTATTTCTCTTGGTTTTGGACATAATGATAAAATAGGTATCCTGAGTAGCAATAAACCGGAATGGATGGTTTCAGATCTCGGGATTTTTGCTGTGAGGGGAGTAGTTGTTCCGTTTTATGCAACAGCTTCGAAACAAGAGATTAAATATATTGTAGATGAAACTGAAATGAAATTATTGTTTGTTGGTAGTAACAAGCAAATTGAAAAAGCAGTTTGGTTATTAGATCACTGTAAAACTCTTGAGAAAATAGTAGTTTTTGAAGGTGACTTACCTAAAAATGATGACCGCTTTATAGAATGGCCGGGTTTCCTGGACTTATCAGATGATGATCAGCTTAACGCAAAACTGGACCAGATTACAGAAGAAATTAAACCTGATGATTTAGCTACAATTATTTATACTTCGGGAACGACAGGAGAACCAAAAGGAGGTATAATAGGACATGATAATTTTATGAGTGCCTTTAAAATTAATGATGAGAGATTGAATATCGATGAAAATGATATCTCATTATGCTTTTTGCCTCTAAGTCACGTATTTGAGCGCACCTGGACATTATTCTTGTTATATTGTGGAGCAACAAATGTTTTTCTGGAAAATCCTCGCGAAGTTATTGATGAACTTCCCATGGTTAAACCAACAGCAATGTGTACCGTGCCTCGTTTCTTTGATAAAACTTATGACGGAATTCAAAAAGAAACAGAAAAATGGCCATCTTTTAAAAAACGAATTTTTAACTGGTCAATTGCAATTGGGCATAAGTACATTGAATATCTAAAAAATTCTGAGAAGGCACCCGGATTATTAGAATTAAAAAGATTTATTGCAGACAAGTTGGTATTAAAAAAATTAAGATCAATTTTTGGTGGTGAGATTAAAGTAATGCCGTGTTCCGGAGCTGCAATTGATCCTAAAGTACTCAAATTTTTTCATGCCGTAGGAATATTTATTAATTATGGTTATGGTGCTACAGAAACCACTGCTACCGTGTCTTGTTTTAAACACGATAAATATAATTTCGATTATTGTGGAAGCATAATGCCTGAAGTATCAGTTAAAATTTCGGAACAAAGCGAAATTCTGGTTAAAGGGAAAACTATTTTTAAAGGTTATTTTAATAAACCTGAAGAAACAACTAAGGTTTTGAAGGATGGCTGGTATATTACCGGAGATGAAGGCTATATTGTAGATGATGAGTACCTGGTTATGACAGATCGCATAAAAGATTTAATAAAAACTTCAGGTGGAAAATATGTTTCTCCGCAAAAATTGGAATTATTGTTAGGACAGGATAAGTATATAGAACAGCTTGTTATTATAGGAGATAATAGAAAATATATAACTGCATTAATTGTTCCTTCATTTGAAAATTTAAAAAAACAAGCCATTAAACTCGGATTAGATCCTGATAATAATGACTTGATTGCTTCAAATAATGAAATTAATAATTTTATACAACAAAGAATCGATTTGTGTCAGGCAGAACTAACACCTCATAGAAAGGTTGTGAAATTCACTTTATTGCCTGAAACGTTTAGCATTGATAATAAAGCATTGACAAATACACTTAAGATTCGTAGAAAAGTTATTGTTAAGCAATATAGCGATATAATTGAGAAAATGTATTTATCGGCTTAATTTCCAACGACGATGCGACCATAACCAATTAGCAGGCTCTTTGTAAATTACCGATTCAAGTTTTTTGGCAAATCTATTTGTAATCTCACCATTTTTTAATGTAGTTGGATTGTCTGCAAGAACTGATAATTCAATTGTATAATAACCACGTTTTTTTCTTTGTACATCAATATATACTACTATATAATCATTAGTTTTGGCATGTTTTTCAGGTCCGTGTAAAAAAGCAGTATCTCTTCCCAGAAAATTTATCCAATAGGCTTTATCTTTATACTTATTGCCCGGACTTTGATCGGCAGCCATTAAAAATACCGTTGGAGTATTTTTCAATTTTTTAAAAGTAGATGTTGTTTCGTTAATTGATGCCATTGTAGTTCCACATCTTGTCCTGCTCCAACGCATAAAAGAATCAATCCACTTATTACTTAACGGTTTGTATAATCCAACAACATTATAGTCAGTTTGCAAGCTTGCCGATAAACTACCCCATTCCCAGTTGCAATAATGTCCTGTAACCGCAATTATACTTTGTCCCGATTCATAATAATCGTTTAATAATTCAGGATTTAAAATTTTATGACGTTTAACAATTTGTTTACGTGTCATTGTAAAGGCTTTAATTCCTTCAACAATATTATCTGTAAGATTTTTATAAATAGCAGAAAGCAATTTCTTAATTTCCGTATCACTTTTTTCAGGAAAACATTTTTCAAGATTTTGAATGATAACTTCTTTTCTATATCCAAAAATCAGATAAATAAAAAGATATAACAGGTTTGATAATTGATAAATTAGAAAAAAAGGAAATAAACCAAGAAGTAAAACAAAAATGATAAAAATAAACGCAAGGAAAAGATTCATAGAGCAAAAAAATGTTATTAAGAACTGTGAATAAAGATAATTTTTTAAAACAAGCTTCGTGTTTTCAATTGCTAACTGAGTAAAGCGAATACAACCAAAATAATTATTATAGCTAAAATAGTTAAATAAGCGAATGGACTTGCAAAATTAAATGTAAATCCTAACGATGGATCTTGCTTAGGGACCGATAATCTGGGATCTTTTCGATTAAAGTAAAAAGGACCTTTCCAGTTTCCAGGATTCTTACTCATGTTATTAATAATATTATTGTCTAATTTGTTTTTCATGATTACAAATATTTAATTGTTACTTTTTAATTTCAATAATATAAAATGGCGCTGCAGTTTGTATTATCCGATTTAATTTTAAACCCGATTGTTGAATAATATCTTCAAATTCTTTACGGGTACGTTCTTTCCCTCCATTTTGGCTTACTAACATTTGTATATCATATAATTTGGCGAAAGAATAACGATTGTTATTTTCAATAATAGGTTCAATGATTAGTATTTTACCATTTGTGGGTAATACTGTTTTGATTTTTTTCAATATATCAATACATTGATTATCAGATAAATTATGAATAATGCTTTTTAGTAAATATATATCTGAACCGGCAGGAATCGTTTCAAAAAAGTTGCCGGAAATAGTTTCTGCCCGATCAGAAACTTCATATTGCTCAAAATTTTTATTTGCACCTTCAATTACATGCGGAAGGTCAAATACTTTCCCTTTTATTGATTTGTATTTATATAAAATCATAGCAAGCAAAATCCCTTGTCCTCCGCCAATATCAATAATGTTTTTTGCTTTGCTAAAATTATACTCGGATAGTATGGCATAACTCAACATTACAGAGGAGTTTGTCATGGCTTGATTGTATATTTTGTTTCTATCCGGATTTTTTTCCAGATATTCGAAAACATCCATTCCTAAAACCTTTTCTGATGCATTTTTACCCGTTTTAATAACATGATCCAACTCTTCAAACATTTTCCAGTTAATGCTATTTACCTGGTGAATAATCATGTGTCGCATGGAATTTTGTTGATTAAGCATAGTTTGCGATAATCTGTTATTTGCAAAAACATGATTCTTTTTTTCGATAAAAATTCCCTGGCTAACCAGCATTCGCATTAACCTGTAAAGTGATTCTTTATGTGTTTTAGTTAATTCGGCAAGTTCAATTATTGACTTTTCATCATTTTTTAAATGTTCGGCTAAGCTCAAATCGGTAGCAACACCAATAGCGCGTGTCACATAAAACCCTTGAACTATTTCAATAATTGTAACATTTGCAGGCGTAAGTTTTCGGGATAGACGAACCAGAAAATAACGAAATCGTTCAAATATTTTTAATATTTTAGCTGGCGGATATTTAGGAATTTTTACTTTTTGTTGCATGTCAAGGTCAAATAATGAATTCATAAAAATATAAAACTTTTTTAGATAAAAACCCACCGTGTTTTGACGAAAATTAAAAAAACTCCGAATTTCTGACTATTTTTACCAGCCAATTCAAAAAGCAATGAAATATAGTTTTAAAACTGAAGTACGTGGATATGAATTAGATTCTTACGGTCATGTTAACAATGCTGTATATATTAGTTATATAGAGCAGTCCCGATGGAAAATACTTCAGCAATCTGCTCTGTTAAATTCGTTATTAACCAAGGGACTATTATTGGTTGTTACTGAAACCAATATTCGTTATATGCGTGAGTTAAAATTGTTTGATAAAATCGAAATTGTAACTTCAGTGAAGTTTGACGCACCTTATTTAATTTTTAATCATGATATTTTGAATTTGAGTTCAGAATTTAAAGCTGCAAAGGCTCAGGTTAAAACTCTTTTAATTGATAAAGAACGTACTCCTCAGGATATTCCAGAAGAGTTGCGGTGCATATAAAGCAAGTCAAAAGTTTAAATATCTTACACTAGAAAATATTATCTTTGTTAAATGAAACCGGAAATAATACAATCCTTAACTAAAAATTTTGAAGAACATTCTTATACCACCGAAGAAGGTATAGAATTTTGGTTTGCTCGTGATTTACAACACTTATTAGGGTATGCAAAATGGGAGAATTTTAATAAAG
Source organism: Bacteroidales bacterium (assembly GCA_030643125.1). Taxonomy (GTDB): domain Bacteria; phylum Bacteroidota; class Bacteroidia; order Bacteroidales; family UBA12077; genus UBA12077. The sequence continues at coordinate 3,057 of DAOWML010000055.1, read as the reverse complement.
TAATAACAAAAGCAAAAATATACTGTGAAGTAAGTAATAATGAGATTTCTAATCATTTTCCTGACATCAGGAAAACGATACCTATGCCCAAAGGAGCAAAAAAAGAAATACAAGACTTAATGCTCACTAGATATGCTTGTTACCTTATTACTCAAAATGGAGACCCTCGTAAAGAAGCTATTGCGTTTGCTCAAAATTACTTTGCAATTCAAACTCGTAAATTTGAGTTAATAGAAAAACGTATAAAAGATTGGGAAAGGTTACAAGCTCGTCAGAAACTCACATATTCTGAAAAAGAACTTTCAGAACTTATATACGAACAAACAGGTAATGACAGAAATTTTGGCATCATAAGAAGCAAAGGTGATCAAGCATTATTTGGCGGTAAGACAACAAAACAAATGAAAAAAAGGTTAGGTATATCTCAAAATAGACCTTTAGCAGATTTTTTACCGACTATTACTATAAAAGCCAAAGATTTTGCAACTGAAATTACTGTTTTCAATACGAAAGAAAAAAGTTTAAATACTGAAGGAAAAATATCAGCAGAACATATTACAAATAATCGTTCTGTAAGAAAGATACTTTTAGAAAGAGGAATTAATCCTGAAAATTTACCACCAGAAGAGGATATTAAAAAGTTAGAAAGAAGAGTAACATCCGAAGAAAAAAAGTTAGGTAAAAATCCAAAAAAATTGAAATAAATACGTACCACAAAACAATGTATATGAAAAATAGGTGTAGTAACATTAGTAAACCTGCCTGCCGGAAGACAGGTTCAAGGGTTGTAGCCCACAACAAGGTCAGTGTATCTTGACAAGAAAGTGCTCTGCAACCGCCTACATTTTTATATACTAACCATTATTGGCAATTGTAAATTAATTTTACTAAATGGATCAATCTAACATATTAAGCTGGGAAAGACAGGGAGATTATGGAATACTATCTATATCGAATGGTAAAGAAAATTATTTGGACCAACCTGATTTTATAGATATTGAACTGTTAAGAAAATGGACATCTGAAGAAGAATTAAAAGGAATTATTATTCGAGGAATTGGTCGTAATTTTTCAGCAGGCGCTGATCTTAAAAATTTAACTGAGCTTGCCAAAAATAAAAATCTATTAGCAGAAAAAATTAACAAGGGAAAGAAACTTCTTGAATTAATAGAAAATCTTAATATACCTGTTATTGCTTCGATAAACGGTGTCTGCTTTGGTGGTGGACTGGAAATTGCATTGGCATGCCATATACGTATTGCTTCAGAAAAAGCTTTGTTTGCTTTTCCGGAAACTAATCATGGATTAATTCCCGGCTTAGGAGGCGGATACAGAATTGCCCGCTTGTTAAGGAATAAAGCCTTTGAGATTGTTTTAAAAGGAGATATGATAAATGCAGGTAATGCAATGGAAATAGGATTGATTGACTATATTTCGGAAAAGAAAGATTCTTTTGATATGGCTAAAGAAAAATTGAAAAGTATTACCTCTGATCGTTCTCTTGAAGTAATTCATTATGCTATGCAGGCAATACATAACGCAAGCAAATTAAGCAGAGAGGAAGCATTAAAGATTGAAACAGAGTTATTTTGTAAATTAGCAGTAAAGGTAAAGGATCATTACCAGAATTAAAATGTATAAAGAAATTATTCAGGTTAAATCGCTTGATGAAATAGAAGCAATTTTGTCTAAGCATTCAGTCGATTATTATTTTATTGATAAGGAACTTAAATCTGTTGAGCATAAAAATACTGTTAAGAGTTTGGGAGCAAGATATTTAATTAAAAAGTCTATTCTGGATTTTTTAGAACTAGATGATGAATTTAAGAATATTGAAATTAAAAATGAGCAGAATGGAAAACCTGTTATATCTTTTAAAAGAATGGTTAAAGATAAAATTGATGATAAAAAAATAAGAAATGTACAGGTATCTATTTCGCACTCAAGGAATTTTGTTTCAACTTTAGTTGTTATTGAAGGCTATGATATAATCTAATGTGGTAAAATAGATTTTATTCTAACTCAAGAAAAACAATGGAATACTGCCTGCCTGCCTGCAAGGCAGGGAATATTGCAATATTGGAAAAGATTATAGAATTTACATTTTTACTCCTGAAAACTTTCAGGATTCCATTATTCCAAGTATAAAAGGGATAAATTAGAAAGATAGCATTTATAAATCAACAATATATTAAATCGTAGTTTTATTGAATAATGTTTACAGTTATAAATTGGTATATAAAAGATAAAATCGGATTCTTAGAACTAAATAATCCTCCATCAAATCCAATGGATTCAGCATTTTTTGAAGAGTTTTATTGGTGGAGGACTGAAGTTATTGAAAAAGCTGATGTCAAAGCTGTTATTATATATGGTAATGGCAGACACTTTTCTTCCGGAGCTGTATTAGATGATTTATTGGGAATTATTAACAGGAGTCATGTTCAGAGTGGTGACATTAAAAAAATCAGCAATTTTTTAAATAGAAATAGCAGAATCTTTTATTCATTAAAAGATTTAAAAATCCCGGTAATAGCTGTTATCCGTGGTGTTTGTTTAGGTTCTGCTTTTGAGCTTGCTTTATGTTCAGATTACATTATATGTGGCGAAAAAGCAGTTTTAGGATTACCTGAAACAACATTTGGATTAATTCCAGGTTGTACAGGAACGTATATTTTACCAAAAGTTGTTAAAAAATCATTGGCAATAGAATTGATACTTAGTGGCAAAACATTTTCTCCACAGGAAGCAGAAAAATGGGGAATTGTACACAGTATAGTACCTATAAAAGAAGTCTTAAAAAATGCAATAATTAATGCCGAAAAATTGAGCACTGGTTTTATTAAAGAATTAAAGTCTTTGTAACTAATCAGGGTGCTTAGTGTTCTTAAAATTAATTATAAAGGTACTAACATGAATTTAATAGGTAATGATAAAATGATAAAATGTTTATGACAGAAAATAACACTTAATCATTTACGCATTTAATCATTTATACTAAAATAACAGTAGAACTATTATAAAAAAATATTTTATGCAAACCAGCCTGCTGCTGGC
>DAOWML010000253.1 GCA_030643125.1 Bacteroidales bacterium | reverse complement strand
GGATATTATCTATTATCTGTTTTTGTGGCTAATCTTAGCATGGCCCGAAAGCCTTCTTACCTGGGATATTTTATTCCTGCTACCAGTAACATGGACAGGACCTGTTTTATCACCGATATTAATCTCTGTGTTAATGATTTTATTGGCATTAATTATTTATCACTTTAATCTTAAAAGTAATTTTCAAGTAAAAATATCTCGAAAAGAGTGGATGATATTAATTCTGGGTTCCTTTATCGTTTTTGCATCCTTTATTTGGGATTATTGTCGATTCCTTTTCAACAACATTTATTTATCTGAGCTTCAAAATAAATCATTTAGTGATAAGCTCTTCAATCTTTCAGTAAAATATATTCCTGTGTCTTTTAACTGGGTATTATTTCTATCAGGATTTCTAATAATATCTTTTGGAATTATTTTGATATACAATAGAAACAAAAAAGTGTATTAAAAAAGGCCTGCCAGATTTTAAAAACCTGGCAGGTCAAGTATTATTTTTTCTAATTTATTCTTTAATTCCCAATTGCTGGAAAATAAATGCATATTCCATTGCATACTCTTTTAATGCTTCAAAACGCCCCGATGCACCACCATGACCCACATCCATATTAGTATGAAGTAATAAAACATTATCATCGGTTTTCATATCACGTAATTTAGCCACCCATTTAGCTGGTTCCCAATATTGTACCTGAGAATCATGTAATCCGGTGGTAACCAACATTGCAGGATAATCATGTTCTTTTACCTGGTCGTAAGGTGAGTACGAAAGCATATAATCGTAATATTCTTTTTCTTTAGGATTTCCCCATTCATCAAATTCGCTCGTTGTTAAAGGGATACTTTCATTGAGCATTGTAGAAATAACATCAACAAAAGGAACTTGTGCTACAACACCTTTATATAACTCCGGTTGCATATTAACTATTGCACCCATTAGCAATCCTCCGGCACTACCACCCATTGCAAATAATTTCTCATTTGAAGTATAAGCTTGCTCAATTAAATATTCTGAACAAGAGTTAAAATCGCTGAAAGTATTAATCTTATTAAACAATTTACCATCCTCATACCATTTACGACCTAAATATTGCCCACCACGCACATGAGCTAAAGCATAAACAAAACCACGATCGAGCAAACTTAAACGAACAGTACTAAAATAAGGATCCATAGTTGAACCGTAAGAACCATAAGCGTAAATTAATGTTGGGTTATTTCCATCTAACTCAATACCTTTCCTATATACAATTGACATTGGAATTTTCGTGTCATCATCGGCAGTAGCCCAAAGGCGCTTAGTTTCGTAATTCGCAGGATCAAAATCACCGAGAACCTCCTGTCGTTTTTTCAATTCTCTTTCTTTGGTTTTCATATTATAATCGAAAGTAGAATTAGGAGTTGTCATCGACATATAACCAAATCGCAATAAATTACTATCAAAATTCGGATTGGTTGATATATAAGCCATATAAACTTCCTCATCAAAGTTGATAAAATGCTCATTTTTTGTTTCCCAGTTAATCATTCGGATTTTAGTTAATCCCTGCTCGCGTTCTTGTATAACTAAAAACTCTTTAAATAATTCAATACCTTCAAGAAAAACATCATCTCTGTGAGCAATAACTTCTTCCCAGTTTTCTTTTTCCGTTTTCTTAACTGATGTTCGCATCAAACGAAAATTTTTTGCATCAAGGTTTGTTTTAATGTAAAAATATTCTCCAAAATGAGACACAGAATATTCAAGTCCTCTTTCTCTTTTCTGAATAATTTTAAAATCTCCGTTTGGGTTATCTACATCCAGAAATCGGTATTCTTCAGACATTGTACTATATGAACTTATCATCAAATATTTATCAGATTTAGTTCTCCAAACACTTGTTCCAAATGTTTCATCAGATTCGTAATAAATTTCTTTATCAGTAATATGATCTTCACCCAAAATATGTCTGAAAATCTTATGAGATCTTAATGTTTCATCGTCTTTTGTTGTATAAAACATTGTTTTATTATCATTAGCCCAGGCAGCGTAACCTGTAGTAACAGGCAATTCGTCTTTATAAATTTCACCCGTTTCAAGGTTCTTTATATATATAGTATACTTTCTCCGGCTAACTGTATCAACTCCATATGCTAAAAGTTTATTATCAGAACTGACACTTAAACCGCTTGCACGATAATATTCATAACCTTCGGCCATTTCATTTACATTCAGCATAATTTCTTCGTTGGTTTCCAACGAACCTTTTTTTCGACAATAAATCGGATATTCTTTTCCTTCCTCGTACCGTGTGTAATAGAAGTAGCCATTCTTTTCATAAGGCACTGACTGATCCGTTTCTTTAATTCTTGATTTCATTTCATGGAATAAATCTTCCTGAAATTTCTCGGTAGGTTTCAATACTGATTTAGTGTAGGCATTTTCATCTTCGAGATATTTTATAACCTCAGGATTTTCTCTCTCGTTTAACCAAAAATAATTATCAACCCGGGTATGATCATGAATGGTTAATTCTTTTGGGATTTTCTTTGCAACAGGTGGAATCATGGTAGAATTATTTGTGCATGATGACATAATTATAAAACTCAAAATGATTAATACAGTTTTTTTAATTGAAATAATCTTTCTCATATTAAATTCATTTTTTAAATTTGATTTGCAAAAATACATTTTTTGTTTATTGTTTTTCAATAAAATATTACTCTTTAACAAAATTTGTATAAAATCGTTCACTTTATTTAAATAAAACCTGAGAAAATGCACGAAAGAAAACTTACACGATCACAGGATCAGGTTATTGCAGGCGTTTGTGCCGGGATAGCCGAATATTTGGGTTGGGACATAGCTTTAGTCAGAATACTTTATCTGGTTATAAGTATTTTTAGTGCAGCGTTCCCGGGAATGATTGTATATATTATTTTATGGATTGTGATGCCTGAAAAAAATAATCTTTATTAATCTTAACTATATCTCGTTTACAACAAATACTTTCTAACTTAATCAATAATGTACTGAAATTTACCGAAAAATTATTAAAGCCTAATGACTTATAATGAAAAAAACTTTAAACAAAATAAATAAAATAATTCGCTGTAATATTTCTGGCAATTTCGAATCAGAACCTGTAAGAAAAACAGTTACTATAAATGTTTTTTCAATTATTGGGATAATATTTATGGTTAGCTTTGGAATTCAAAGTATTATAAAATATGATACTTCATATGCAATTGTACTATTTGCAACTGCTATTATTGTTTTATTAGTTTTTTTATATCTGCAAAAATCTAAAAAATTTAAAGTAACAGGATTCGCAATTGTTTTAATAATGTTCTTCCTAGAAATATACTTAATTATCAATGGAGGACAAAAAGGTACAGCCTATTTATGGTTTTTTGTTTTTCCCATATTGAGCTTGTTTACTTTAGGATTGGTACCGGGAAGTATTTTTACTTTTTTGTTACTCGGAATTACTTCTTTATTGTTCCTTGTCAATCCGGCATTCATGTATCCATACGATACTGTTCTGGAATATATATTTGTTTTTTCATTTATTGGTGTTTATTTATTGGCGGTAACTTTCGAATTTGTTAGAGACAGAACTTATAAATCATTACTATTATCGAATAAAAAACAATCATTATATTTAGAGAAAATAACTCACCAACAAAAAGAAATATTATCTCAAAACACTGAATTAGAAAAACATAGGCATCATCTTGAACAGTTAGTAAAAGAAAGAACCCTTGATCTGGAAATTGCTAAAAAAAAGGCCGAAGAAAGCGATCGTTTAAAGTCTTCGTTTCTTGCAAACATGTCGCACGAAATAAGAACTCCCCTGAATGCGATTGTTGGTTTTTCAAGTTTAATAACTGACTCCGACTTACTGGTAAAACAGAAGGATGAAATTTCGTATTATATAAATCACAATAGCGATACCTTGCTTCGATTAATTGATGATATAATAGATCTTTCAAAAATTGAATCGGGGCAACTTAAAATTGATAAAAAAGAATGTAAAATTGATAAAATTTTTAATCTGCTGTTTGAAACATTTAATGAG
>DAOWML010000192.1 GCA_030643125.1 Bacteroidales bacterium | reverse complement strand
TAATCCATATAAATTATTAAGCATATTAAATAAAAAGTGCGGATGTATTTGACCTTGTAAAAGTTTTAAGTTTGCTTCTTTTAATTTCAATTCAGTTAATTGTTTTTGCTCCTGTAAATTATCTTTTTCAATTAATCTTCGGTATGATTCTTTGATAAAATGAATTACGGCTGCCATGATAACTATTAAGTAATTTCCTGCAATTAAAATTACAATATCATCGCGTTGAGGAATAATTAAATCAGGAAGATTAAAAGCACTATAGGTTAATATTATAAAAACGGAAAAGAATATAATCCAAAGTGTAAATATAAAAACTGCCAATAATATGTAAACAAAAACAAATAATTTTCCTTCAAATAAAAATTTTGGAATTAGATATTTATTAATTGTTAAGGTGATAAAATAACTTACTATAATTAATAAGCTTACTAATATTAATCTTATCTGAAGGTCGTAATTTCTATTACTAAAAATAAAAAACATTAATAATGCAGCAGCTAACCAATAAATTAAATGCCAAATCCAGTTGCTTTTCTTTATAAATAAGTTATATATCTTTTGGTCTTCCATATCTCATTTCAAAGATACTATATTAAATTCTTCAATCATTTACAGCGATAACATTTTATGTAAACAACAAGTGTTAAACCCTCAACAGTAATATGGCGTTCAGGCAGGGAGTTTTGTTATCCGGAGTATAAAGATGTACCTTGGCGTAAAAAATTTTCTAATTTGATTATACATACATAATATTGATACTGTATTAATCAAAACATTAAAATTATGATAGTAGAACATTTATTTATGGGCGGAATTTCTTTTATGTTACCAATTTACATTATGTGGATTGTTGTAATATTTTTTACAATCAAATTTCTTTTAAATTATTTTTCAAAAAATAAAGATTTAAAAAAACTGGCTAAGCAAAATTCGTTAATTATTTTTATTGGAAGTTTTGCATTTCTTTTTGGACTTTTAGGCCAGATTATTGGGATGTATCAAGCTTTAGTTTGTGTTCAAAAAGCGGGAGATATTTCTCCGGCACTTATTGCAGGAGGTTTAAGAATATCTCTTTTAGCTCCTTTGTATGGATTTGTTTTATTTCTAATTTCGGGAATAATCTGGTTTATTTTTAGAAATTTAATTAAAGACTGAGATTAAAACTAAAACTATTATTAGAGTCCAAATTATCAAATTTGGACTCTTTTTATATCATGCAGTAAAGAAATTAATTATATGCTAACCTTACCTCTTCAGTTGCTAAAGTTGGTTCAATAAGTTCCTGCCAATTATTGGAATTCCATGTTCCTAATTTAGTATGTGTTTCATAATATTTTTGTGGAATAGGATGTGTTCCTACAACTACATTTATACCATATTTTTCTTGAATAAATCGTTTAAAATGATCAATACGATGGCATGGAGGATAACCAACAACCATACCAGTAGCAAGATGTATTACATCAACACCGTTTTTTAACATTTCTTCAGGTACGTATTCAATATTTCCTCCAGGGCAACCACCACAAGTCGTATAACCAACAATTTCAATATCTTCTTCTTTGTCATAAATACTAAATGCCCCTTCCCTGTTTTTCATAGATCTGAAACATTTACCACCTCCGCATGTATGGTAGCGATCACAAATAATGATTCCTATTTTAGTTGTTTTTTTCACGTTACGTTATTTTTTATAATTAGATATTATCAATTCTATTTCACTCATTTTAAAACCATATCGTTTTCGCAAATGGCCTAACTGATCTGATCCTGAAACCGAAGAAGGAAGATCTAGTTTACTTTTAAAATAATCTTCCGGTATATTATATTTTCTTGATATTTCCGATAAGGTCATATAACCTTTCACCTCAATTGAAGGGTCAATATCGTGATGTTCATGTTCGCTGTGTTCTTCATGTTGAATCTGTTCATATTTTTTATGTTGTTCTACTTTCTTTGTTGATTTTTCAAGCTGCAAATTATCTTTTAAAGTATCGGGGTTTATTGTAACTGTAGTTTCTCTTTCACCAGAATTTTCTGTTTTTGTAGATAAAGCATATCTTTCTCTTCCACTTAAAGTTTCTTCAACATCTACCTGAATTATAAATGGAAAAATAATAAAAAATATTGTAATTATTGTGAAGCAAATTCCGATAAAAATCCTGGTTCTTCTGTTTTTAAAAAATCTTTTATACCAACAAACAATAATATTCCAGTGCAGAATAATGTGAAGAGCCAGTAAAGCTATTAGAACTATAGCTAATATCAAATGTATTTTCCCCCAGTCGTGCCTGTCAAGCCCCCAAAAAGTAAGGTTAACACTTCTCCCGTATTTTACCCAACGCTCGGTTCCGGGCAATAAAACATATTTTATCAGTAACCCTAGTCCGGCAATTAAGCCTATTATAACAAACATAATTGCATCAATAATAAAATTCCATTTACTCTTACTCATAACAGAATACTTTAAATTAAACAAATTAGTTTAGATTGATACTTTTTAATACTATATCGTTTTCTTTAACATTCAGATCATTTGCTATTATTGGACATTTTGCTTTAAGCATAAAAAATACGCTTCTGTTAACTTGCGATAAGCCTTCGTAATTGCCTTGTCCTTTACTTATAATCAAATCTGCATTTTTGAATCGTTCTAAAAACTGATCATTACATAAATCTAAAATAGTTGCAGGCGCTGTGCTTCCTGAAGATATTAGTTCTGCAACTTTATCAAGACCGGAAGCAACTGCATCCTCAATAACACAATCGTTTATTACAGGTATGTCGCGAACAGCATAAGTAACAGGCTTACCAAGTTCTTCGATTAATATTTTATCAAAAACCGACTCGCCGGCATTATCTCCTAAATATAAAATTGATTTAGCATTATTTAATTGATTTTTAAATGCTTCATAATCAAAAATTGCAAAATCCTGCTTCAATATCGTTTTTAAATCATCAACAATATTGAAATTTTTATTAACGCCAAGGTCAATAACATTACCTGCAATAGCAATACGAATAGCAGTTAGTAATCGATCTTTAGATTTATTTATTAATAATTTTAACTCCGGATAAAGCGATAATGCTTCGTTAATATTTGCTTTTTTTATTTCCTTGTAAGGATCATGAACCTCAGTTATTTCTCTGATTTTTTGATATATGATATTTCCTGTTTCCGGCGGAGTATTTTCCATAGGAATTGATTTAATCATTGCGCCAACAACATTTAGCACTTCTTTGATCTTTTTCTCATCACTAGTTGCAATTCGTGCCGTACGATACGCTTGTTGCATAAAACAAGGTATACATTCCAAATAAGTCTTCATTATTTATTAAAATTTAAAACCATTCCCGACTTCAAATGCTTTATTTTAAACTCATCATAAAACGCTGCTAAAGCCGGTAATTCAGTACAATGCGATGGATATACTTCTGCAATATCCTGCGATTTAAGATATTTGATAGTTTCCTGAGTTTGTTGATTATTATATTTTAAATGAAATCCTCCAATAACTGCCCTGATTTTATTTATTCCTGTTACTTTTTTTGCGTATTCAATCATATTACAAATACCGGAATGAGCGCAACCCGAAATAATTACAATTTCATCTTCCAGTTTAATTACCAGTCCTGAATCATCAATAATAAAATCATCTTTTTTATCATCTAATTCAAATGTAGTAGTTTGTGCTTCAAAAGAATTATTTCGTGGAATTTCGCCTAAGAAAATGATATTTTTTGATACTTCGAAAGGTAATCGGGTATAGGTAATATCAAACTTGTTTTTTAGCTCTTTAAAAGATAACTCAAGTCCTATATTTTCACCTTGCCTACCGGACGGACAGGGCAGGTCGCCGTTTTTTCTGTAGCGTTTCTGAAAAACATCGGGATGGCAAATCAGCTTTTTATTACTAATGTATCTTAATCCATCGCCATGATCCCAGTGACCGTGACTAAGCACAACAATATCAACCTGGTCAATATCAATATTAAGTTTCTTTGCATTTTGTAAAAAAACATCAGAATGCCCTGTATCAAACAAAATATTAATATCATATTCGATATAATAGGATAATCCGTGTTCGGCGCAAAATTTCTCTGATGCTGTATTTTCAGTTAAAACAGAAAGTTTCATGTTTTATTTTTTAAGTTAGTTTATATGACATTCCCAAAACATAAAAAAATCACCACTTAGACACTAAGGACACTAAATTTCATTAAGTTAATTTTTTAAAAAATACCTTTTTATCTTATCTTCCACAGAAGATTTTAAAATTCCTGATTTTATAGTAAATAATTTATAACCCGAATTAAAATTATTCAGTTCATCCTTTATCCAGTACAAATGGCTGTTAATAATTCCCACAGCTTCTTTAGGACTTTCTGAAGATATTATTACCGGAATAAAATATTCATTAACAATTCTGATATTCTCGCCAAATTGTTTTGATACAATTACTTTTATATCATTCTCTAAAAGATGTTTAATTAAAATATCGACTTTCTCATTATTGTCTGAGTTATTTTCCTTTAGCTCAGATTTATTATCATTAACAACTTCATAAATCTGCTCAAGTTGACCTGATACGACCTGATAAATAAGAAATTTATCAGCATCACCAAAAAAGCGATCTTCAAATAGATTCTGATTATTAACTGCAAAAGCAAATCTTAAAACCATAATTAGCTATTTTTAATCTCGAAAATATTGCCAGTTTTATCTTTAATAAATATTAAATCGTTAATATCTCTTTTTATCCTAATACATTCGTATGTTTTTTCCTGTGCTTTTTTATAAAGTACTTCTCTATCCTGAACAGAAAAACAAATGTGATTAATCTTTTCCCTATTATCACGTTTTGTAATAAATATTTCTAAAGTTAAATTACCTCTGGTTAACAAATACACAGGAATATCAGAATGTAAACCAAAAATATTAAATGCAAGATTTTTGTTTAAATCAAACTGACGAATTAGTTTCATCCCCAAAATATTTAAATAAAAATCATTTATTTCTTCTACGCTGTTTATT
>DAOWML010000274.1 GCA_030643125.1 Bacteroidales bacterium | reverse complement strand
TAAAACCAAATCAAGTGCATATTTTAAATTTACAGCTGTTGGTCTTGATGATTCTAAATATTTTGCAAAATCAATAACTTGATTTTTTAAATTATCATTTTTACTCAAACCGAATAGTCCAAGATACATCCCATAGGCTGCAGTTACGCCAATTAATGGTGCGCCCCGAACCCACATTTCTCTAATTGCCTGAAACGTGTCTTCAATGGTTTTTAAATCTTTGATTTTAAACTCAAATGGTAATGAACGCTGATCTATTATCTGAATGGTTTCCGGATTGTTTTCTTTTACCCAAATTGTATGATAATGTTTTCCGTTAATATTCATCAGTTCTGATTTTTGATAAAAGTAAGAAAAGATTGATTAATCGTGGTATTTTTCATATACCGTTTTACCACTGAATTAACTGTATGATATTATTTAAGTTTGTTAATTACATGAAATTGGGAAAGGCTTGGTTGTTAGGGGTGTACTGCAAAATCCACTCAAAATAAAATATTCTATTAAATTAACTTATAATTTTTGTGTGATCTTTGTGTTTTTGTGTCTTAGTGGTAAGAATTTTTATAGCCACAAAAGCACTAAGACTCAAAGAAACACTAAAAGTGGATTTTATAGTACACCTGTTATTAATCAAATTTTTGATTTCAATTACCATAACAGGTTAAAGTTTGATACATTTTAAAAGTGTTAACTGTTTTCAGGTATTTTTGAAAAATGCTTATTTTTGCTTCTCAAAATATTTCAAATTTATGCAAAACAAATCTATAAAAAATATCATTTTCGACCTGGGAGCTGTAATTATTAATATTAATACTGAGCTTACGGTTAAGGCAATGAAAAATCTGGGATTTTCAAATTTCGAAGAAAGCTACACACTATTTAAGCAAACAGATTTATTTGACAAATTGGAGAAAGGTTTAATAAAACCGGGTTATTTTAGAAATGAATTACGAAAACATATTGAGAATGATGTATCGGATAAGGATTTCGATGAGGCCTGGGGAGCAATGTTACTTAATTTTCCGAAAGCACGAATCGATTTAATAAAAAAACTCGGTAAAAAATATAATATTTACCTCTTAAGTAATACCAATGCAATACATTATGATCAGTATACTCAGGATTTTATTAACCAATACGAATTTGAATTTAACAGCTTATTTATAAAGGCTTATTATTCATTTCAAATGGGAATGCGAAAACCCGATGTCGAAATTTTTGAGTTTGCTTTAAACAATAGTAATTTATTACCTGAAGAAACTTTGTTTATTGATGATTTGGTGGTAAATCTGGAATCTGCTAAAAAAGTTGGTTTACAAACCATGTGGGTTGATATATCCAAAGGTGAGGATATTGCAAATAAGCTAAATGGATTTTAAAATCCAAACCGATTTAATTCCTGAAGTTTCACGTAGTTTATAAAGCTTTTTTAAAGCTTCTGTTTCATCAGAATAAGAAAAAATTGCTATTCTAATAAGATTTTCATCAGATTTAATGATTTCAGGATTATACCCTTTATTTTTTAACTCTGAAGAAAACCTTTCGGCGTTTTTCATTCTCTTGAAACTTCCGGCAATAATATGAAATTCTGAATATTTTGGTTTAGGTTCCTCTTTTTCAGGTTCCTGATAAAATAAAGCATCTTTTTTGTCTGTATTCTCATCAATCGATTGTACAATTAAGGCATTTATGCTATCAGCCTTTGCAATACTATCAAGATTTATTTCCGTGATATTTTTAATTGTATTTTCATCTGCCTGAAATTCAGCATCATCATTAAAAGAAAAAATGCTAAAATCAGTAAATCCATTAGTAAAATACCAGCTCGCTGCAATTAAAAAAAGAAATACAATTGCAGATGTTCCGATTAATATAAGTTTTTTATGAGTTTTTTTTTGTTTAATAGGTTTTACTGTTTTTGCAGTTGCGTGTTGACTTACAATTGGTTTGGTTTTTACACTCTTTAATCCAAAAGAATCAGTAAGAAAGTTAGATTCTGTATTTTGTTTAAAGCGGATTTCACCTTTAACAGTTTGAGTTAAGGTACCGATTTCCGGGAAATCTATTTTTTCTCCTTTTTTGAGTTTTGCTTTAATTTCTTTTACAAAATCACCTAGTAAAGATTCCGACTTTTCAATGTCAATCTTTTCCTTTTTTGATATAAACTCAATTAAAAGATTATCGTGATAAGAATATTCTGATTTAAAGGTAATTTTTTTCGAAGGAGGAAGAAATTTATTTTCATTAACATCAAAAGCAGCAGGCTCATATTCAGATACAAATCCTCCTAATCCAGGAACGATAACTCCCTGAGTTGTAAACAATAATTCCTTTATGTAATCCTTTATTTTCAATGTTTTTAATTAATTGAAGCAAATATATAGAAAATTCTGTTTTGACCAATAGTATCGAATGCTCTATTAATGAACATTTCATTAACGGTTCTTAACTTTTTTAATTATTGATTTCGAAATTATATGTTTAAATTAGCAAACCATTAAATATGAATTGACAAATGAATAAACTAGTACTGGTAACAGGAGGTACAGGATACATTGGCTCACATACTGTTGTAGAACTGATGAATGAAGGTTTTGATGTTGTAATTATTGACAATCTTTCAAATTCCGAAAAATCTGTTTTAGATGGAATAGCTGAAATAACCGGACGAAGAGCATATTTCGAACAGTTTGATATTTGTGATAAGGAACGTTTAGATAATTTTTTCAAAGTATATAAAAAACTTGATGCAATTATTCATTTTGCAGCTTACAAAGCAATAGGGGAGTCAGTTGAAAAACCATTAATGTATTACCAGAATAATCTGGTTTCGTTAATGAATCTTTTAAATGGAATGATTGAACACGATGTTCCGTATATTGTGTTTTCATCATCATGTACTGTTTATGGAGAACCTGATGAATTGCCGGTTACCGAACAGGCACCAATAAAACTTGCTAATTCGCCATATGGTAACACAAAGCAAATATCAGAAGAGATTATTAAGGATACTATAAGTGTAAATCCAAACCTTAAGGCTATTGCTTTAAGATATTTTAATCCTATAGGAGCACATTCTTCGGCACTTATTGGAGAATTACCTATTGGGATTCCTAATAATTTAGTACCGTTTATAACTCAAACAGCTATTGGACTCAGGGGTGAGTTGAAAGTTTTTGGCAATGATTATAATACTCCTGATGGTTCGGCAGTTCGTGATTATATTAATGTTGTTGATTTGGCAAAAGCGCATGTGGTTTCGCTAAAAAGAATGCTGGAAGATAAATGTAAAAGCAATTTTGAATTTTTTAATCTGGGAACAGGAAAAGGTTCTTCGGTGCTCGAAATAGTAAATGCATTTGAGAAAGCAACAGGGGAAAAGTTAAAATATAATATTGTTGGCAGACGTACCGGTGATGTTGAATCGGTATATGCTGATACAAAATTTGCAAATGAGGAGTTAGGCTGGAAAGCAGAAATAGGTTTGGAAGAAACCTTACTTTCAGCATGGAACTGGGAAAAAAACATTCGAAATAAAAAATAACAGAATGACAAATAAAACAATTTTAATAACCGGTGGTGCGGGATTTATCGGATCGCATGTGGTAAGGCTTTTTGTAAACAAATATCCCGATTATAGAATAGTTAATTTAGATAAGTTAACATATGC
>DAOWML010000012.1 GCA_030643125.1 Bacteroidales bacterium | reverse complement strand
GTTGCAACAATAAACGGGATTATCCTGTCTACAGTGATTTTTGCCTATAATTACTTTTTTAGCGACTCGTTTGCATTAACAATAACAGTTAGTGCAGCATTATTTTCGGTTATTGTGTTTGCATCTATTTTTGGAACTTATGTCCCAATGTTTTTAAATAAATTGAAAATAGATCCTGCTTTGGCAACCGGTCCATTTATTACTACAGTTAACGATATTATGGGATTATTTATTTATTTGATGATTGGACGAGCCTTTTTTGCATTTTTTTAAAAAACTTTCCAATAATATAATAAAAGATAAATAATTGGAATAATTATTCCCAGTCCGGTTAACCAGGCACCACGTCCTGTGATTCCATTTTTCCCTCTAAGTATAAATAATCCTGTAATGGCTAAAAGCATTAGCGAAATTGCATAAATATCAGAAATAATTGTCCACCATTTGCGCGGATTGTAATGCAAATAGTTAAATTGATGAAATACCGGTCGGCGTTTCGAAGTTTCAATATTACCTTGCCCTGTTTCTAAATCAACATTTATGTTGCCGTCTTTAACAAACACTTTAAGCGTGTTATTATTTGGGAAATAATGATTTTTATATTTTTCTCCGGGAGCAATATCTTCAAGCAATGAAATTACATTTGTACGATTTAAGTTTTCCTTTTTTAGTGGAGCAGCTTTAATATTTACTTCAGTATTTTTAATTACGTAACTCGGATTCCAGTCATCAATATGATTTAATGCAATACCCGACAGACCATAAATTATGCTTATAAAAAAAAATATATAACCTAAATCACGATGCGTGTTTCTATTTAATTTTCTTAAATTCATTATTTCTTGTAATTAAAAATGTCCGAAAATTGTTAAAACTTTCGGACAAATTTAATAATATTTTTTTTTAATATTTTGCTTTTAGTGAGAGTGTTCTTCACTTTCTACATTGTCATGATGATCATCGCCTTCAATATGTTCGTGATCGTATTTCTTAACTTCAAATTTGCTGGCTTCAACCCAAAATTGTGAATAATAGCCATTTTCAGATTCCGCAATTTGAGTTTTCATATGTTCAATTTGCTTAATCTTTGAACTGTCAACTTCTGTTTCGGCATACTCGCCTTCCGGACGAGCAGGTTCTTCTTCATCTTCTTCTCCTGAATGATCGTGTATTGCTTCATTATCAATACCTTCTGAAAGTTCTTTTTCTAAATTAGCAACATAGGCTTCGTCAATACGTAATTCTTTTACAATTCCTGTAATAATTACATGACTGCCTTCTAATTCTTTTTCAAATATACCGATCTCATCATTTGGAGTAATCTTAATCGCTATATCAGGATCTTCACCCATAATAAACATTCTTTTCCCTCCATGCTCACAAACATGATTTATCGTTCCAACAACTACTATATCTTTATCGATATAATTTGTAATCTCTGCCAATAAATTATCGACAGTTATTGCAGTTTTTTCTTTTTCAGTGCCTTCCTTATCATTTTTTTGTTGTGTTCCGCATGAAACTAATAAGCTTGCAACTGCCAGTATTCCCAATGCTTTTTTAATCATAATCTTGAGTTTTAGGTATTAATAATTGATTTTTTAAAATGCAAATATAGCGATCATCTTTAAAAATTAGATCTCTAAGCCATAATTTAACATGGATTTAACGATTAAAAAGTAGTGTTAATTGCCTCAACGGGATTTAGTTTTGCTGCTTTATATGATGGAAAAATTCCTGAAACAATTCCGATTACTGCAGAAATTAATAAACCAAGAATGATATTTCCAAAACTTAATGTTATTTCAAGCTCGATTTTGTTGGATGCAATTATACTTCCAATAAAAATTAACAATAAACCAATTATGCCACCAATTAACGACAATATTACTGCCTCAAATAAAAATTGCCATAAAATGAATTTTCGTTTTGCTCCTAAAGATTTTTGAATTCCAATCAGGTTTGTTCTTTCTTTTACTGATACAAACATAATATTTGCAATTCCAAAACCTCCAACAAGTATCGAAAACCCGCCAATTAACCAACCTGCAATATTAATTACAGCAAATATGCTGTTTAAAGCAGAATTTAGAATGCTGGATTGGTTCAAAGCAAAATTATCTTTTTGTTTTGGATTTAAAGTTCGTGTTGATCTTAAAATACTTCGTAACTCATCTTTTAATTCAGCTACTGATACATCAGGTTTCGCTTTTACCATAATCATCGGATTAGTGTTTTCACTTTTGATATCCATTAATGATTTGGCATAAGTTATTGGAAGAATAATCATTTCGTCAAGACTGCCACCACTATTTAAAATATCTTTTCCTTCTTTAGCAATTAATCCAATTACCATGATTTTTCGTCCTTGAATCTTTATCTCTTTTCCAATTGGATTTATTCCCTGAAAAAGATCTTTCGCTACCTGATGGCCAATTAAACAAATGTTTTTACCGGCTATCGATTCAAATGGAGAGAAATAACGGCCATCTTCTAATTCAAATGCTCTTATTCTTTCAAATTCATGTGAATTTGCCCAGATAATAACATCTTCCCGGGTATTGTTTTTGTATTTAACATTCCTGAGAGTTGATGCAGCAAAATTTATTATTTCTGCTCTATCTGATCTTTTCTTAAATTGTTCGTACTCTTTAATTGTTGGAACCGGCCTGTTCCAATATTCCCACCAGGCATATTCTTCTCCCGGAGGTGGAGTCCAGGGCCATTTCTGAACATAAATAATATCATCGCCCAATGATGATAAACTATTTCGGATGGTGTTTTCCAAAGAATCCAGTACAGTGAAAACAGAAATAATAGCAAAAATCCCAATTGTAATTCCAAGCAAAGTAAGTAAGGTTCGTAATCTATTTACTTTCAGGGCATTAATTGCAAACAGGAAGCTTTCTTTTATAAGATTTAAAAATAGCATATCAACCTAAGTAATAATTTAAAAAATATTTTTAACAAATATACGATATGTGATTTTTTTTCTGACGTATTATTTATATTTTCGAACAATTATTAGAATAGTTCATTTAGTAGGGTATTTGCAAATATTAAAACTTATCTAATTACCATTTTACAGTTTTTTTTGATTATTTTTGTCGGAATTTAACAAGAATATGTAAATGAGCGATTTAAAGCGTATCAAATCAGCATTAATTTCGGTTTTTGATAAAGCTAATTTAGAAGCTATTATTGAAAAACTTAATAAATTAAATATACAAATATATTCAACCGGAGGAACTAAGCAGTTTATCGAAAAGCTTGGAGTTCCTGTAATTGCTGTGGAAGATATTACTGATTACCCATCAATTTTGGGAGGTAGGGTAAAAACATTGCACCCAAAAGTATTTGGTGGTATTCTGGCTCGAAGAGA
Organism: Bacteroidales bacterium; assembly: GCA_030643125.1. Classification (GTDB taxonomy): domain Bacteria; phylum Bacteroidota; class Bacteroidia; order Bacteroidales; family UBA12077; genus UBA12077. The sequence goes on along the minus strand of DAOWML010000012.1, from coordinate 13,419 downwards.
TAATAATTCCGACATTGAACAACTTGAACAATACCAGATTCCGGAAATTGATTTAGTGATTGTTGATTTATATCCTTTTGAAGATACGGTATCGTCAGGGGCAAGCGAACAAGATATTATTGAGAAAATTGATATAGGAGGTATTTCGTTAATACGTGCTACAGCAAAAAACTTTAAAGATACACTGATTGTTCCTTCAAAAAATCAGTATCAGGATTTGTTAGATTTGCTTGAAGCAAAAAATGGAGAGACTTCAATTGAAGATCGTAAAAAGTTTGCATTAGAAGCATTTAATATTTCATCGCATTACGATACTGCAATTTTTAATTACTTTAACAGAGATATACAAAAACCTGTGTTTAAGCAAAGTTCAATTTTAGGTACAGAGTTGCGTTATGGAGAAAATCCACATCAGAAAGGATTTTATTTTGGGAATTTAGATGATGTATTTGATCAGTTGCATGGCAAGCAAATATCGTATAATAATTTATTGGATATTGAAGCTGCTGTCCAATTAATTGCTGAATTTGACGAAACAACTTTTGTTATACTAAAACACAACAATGCTTGTGGTATTGCATCAAGAGATAATTTGGTTGATGCATGGAACGATGCTTTAGCCGGCGATCCGGTTTCTGCATTTGGAGGTATTTTAATTTCTAATAAAGAAGTAAGCAAGGATGTTGCAATCGAGATCGATAAAATTTTCTTTGAAGTAATTATTGCACCATCCTATGCTAATGATGCTTTAGAGGTATTAAAGAAAAAGAAAAACAGGATTATATTGATTCAGAAAATATTTGGTTTTACTGAAAAACAATATCGATCAATGTTAAACGGAGCACTTGTTCAAGACAAAGATTTAAAAATGGAAATTGCTGATGATTTAAAAACAGCAACCAGGAAAGCTCCAACGAAAGAAGAAGTAGAAGACTTATTATTTGCAAATAAATTAGTAAAACATTCAAAATCGAATACAATTGTTTTAGCTAAAAACAAACAACTTTGTGCAAGCGGAGTAGGCCAAACATCAAGAGTTGATGCGCTTAAACAAGCTATCACAAAAGCAAATAATTTTAAGTTTGATTTAAATGGTGCTGTGATGGCATCGGATGCTTTTTTCCCCTTTGCTGATTCTGTTCAAATAGCAAATGAAGCGGGAATAACTTCGGTTATTCAGCCCGGAGGATCGGTAAGAGATCAGGAATCGATCGATTATTGCAACGAGCACAAAATGGCAATGGTATTTACAGGAACACGGCATTTTAAACATTAATATAAACAAGGGACTTAATTTAATATATAACACGTAATGGGATTGTTTTCGTTTTTTACTCAGGAATTAGCTATTGATTTGGGAACAGCTAATACTATTATTATTTATAACGATAAAATTGTTGTTGACGAACCATCAATTATTGCTGTAGAACAGGCTACCGGTAAGCTTATTGCTATTGGTAAAAAAGCTCGTTTGATGCATGGTAAAACACACACAAATATTAGGACTATCAGGCCATTAAGAGATGGTGTAATAGCAGATTTCAATGCTGCCGAGTTAATGATTCGGGGAATGATTAAAATGATTAATCAAAAATCGCAATTATTTGCACCCTCGTTAAGAATAGTTGTTTGTATTCCTTCAGGTAGTACTGAAGTAGAAATGCGAGCTGTTAGGGATTCTTCGGAGCATGCAGGGGGACGTGATGTTTATATGATTTACGAACCAATGGCTGCTGCAATAGGTATGGGTATTGATGTTGAGGAACCAAAGGGAAGCATGGTAGTTGATATTGGAGGTGGTACAACTGAAGTTGCTGTAATTGCTCTTGGAGGAATTGTAAGTAATAAATCAATTCGTATTGCGGGCGATGCTTTTACATATGATATTCAGGCATATATGCGACATCAGCATAATATTAAAATTGGAGAAAGAACTGCGGAAGAAATAAAAATTAATGTTGGATCATGTTTGGCTGAGTTAGAAAATCCACCGGAAGATTTTCTTGTCAGAGGACCTAATTTAATGACTGCAATGCCAGTCGAAATTCCTGTTTCGTATCAGGAGATTGCTCATTGTTTGGATAAATCAATGTCAAAAGTTGAAACAGCTATTCTTAGTGTGCTGGAACAAACTCCACCTGAATTATATGCCGATATAGTTGATGATGGAATTTATTTAGCGGGAGGTGGTGCATTAATGCGTGGATTAGCTAAACGATTAACAGATAAAATTGGAATACAGTTTCGAGTAGCAGAGGATCCTTTACATGCTGTTGCACGAGGCACGGGCATTTCACTTAAAAACGTTGATAAATTTCCATTCTTAATGAGATAAAAAAATCCTATAAGGTGAATAGAATATGAGAAGTTTGATTAATTTTTTATTGAGAATACATTTTTTACTTCTATTCATTCTTATCGAGGTTTTTTCTATTTCTCTTCTTATAAATAAAAATAATTTTCATAAAGCCAAATTTGTAAATCTTACAAGGCAGGTTACCGGGAATTTTTATACAAAAACTACAAAACTAAAACAGTATTTGTCATTAGCCGAAGAAAATAATCGATTGGCTGAAGAGAATAACCGTTTATTAAATATTATCGAATCAACATATAAATCGGATGAGATATTCTTTCGTTCTGTTAACGATACAATCTTTAATCAACGTTATATGTATACATCAGCTCGTATAATTAATAATTCGATAAATAAAAAACATAACTTTCTTACTCTTAATAAAGGAAATCAACAAGGACTCAGACCTGAAATGGCAGTAGTTTCAGATGGAAGTATTGTCGGTATTGTAAAAGGAGTTTCAAAGAATTATGCAACAGTTATATCTTTATTAAACCTTGATTTAAGGATTAGTTCAAAGGTTAAGAAAAATGGATATTTTGGCTCTCTAAACTGGGATGGAAAAGGTTATCAGACTGCTATTTTAAATGAAATCCCATTACATGCAGACATTCAGGTTGGTGATACAATTATAACCAGTGGTTTTTCTTCAATTTTTCCGGAAGGGATTCTTGTTGGTTATATTAGTGATTTTGAAGAAAAAAGAGGCAGTTTTTACGAAATAGAAGTAAAGTTGTCTACTGATTTTAAGAGTCTTGGCAATGTAAATGTAATTGGCAACTTACTTCAAATCGAAAAGTTGAAATTAGAAAATAAAGCTGTGAAAAATGATTAAATTATTTCCTAGATATCTGGCAAGTTTTATTTTACTTGTTTTTTTACAAGTATTTATTCTGAATAATATTCAGTTTAGTGGGTATATTAATCCTTATATTTATGTTTTACTCATTTTAGCTTTACCTTTTGAAACTCCTAAATGGTTATTGTTAATAACGGCTTTCACTTTAGGTTTAACTATCGATTTATTTTCAGGTACGGTTGGAATGCATAGCTCTGCAACAGTCTTTATGGCTTTTTTACGGCCATATATTTTAAAGGTAATTTCGCCGAGAGACGGATATGAATCAGAAACTTTACCACAACTTAGATATTATGGTGCTAATTGGTTTCTCAGATATGCTGTTATTTTAATTCTTGCTCATCATTTCTTTTTATTTTTTATAGAAGTATTACGGTTTTCAGACTTTTTTGCCACATTTGCAAGAGTCATTTTAAGCTCAATATTTACGATTATATTAGTATTAATAAGCCAGTATTTTTATCGGAAAGATACCAGACGGTAAAATGCTTGTTATATAGTTTTATTGTGGATTCTTTTGCTAACAGAAGACATATCTTTCGCGTTATTATCATCCTGATAGGATTGGTATATATTGTAAAGCTTTTTGTTATTCAGGTTGTCGACAGCACTTACAAAGTAACTGCCAGCAATAATGTTCTTCGTTATGTTACACAATTTCCGGCTCGTGGTTTAATTTACGACAGAGAAGGAAAATTGCTTGTTTATAATGAGGCTGCTTATGATTTAATGGTGGTGCCACGGCAACTTGAACCTTTCGATACCACGGAGTTTTGTCAGATTTTGGATATCTCAAAAGAATATGTTAATGAAGCTTTAAGGAGAGCTAAGGAATTTTCAGTTTATAATTCATCGATTTTTTTAAAGCAAGTTTCTTCGAAAACATATGCTAACTTACAGGAAAAACTTTATAAATATCCCGGATTTTTTGTTCAGTCCAGAACATTGAGAAAATATTCATTAGAAAATGGAGCTCATTTATTGGGTTATGTGGGAGAGGTTAATAATAAAATTATCGAGAGTGACAAATATTATAAATCGGGTGATTATATTGGAGTTAGTGGTATTGAACAATCGTATGAAGAATATCTGCGTGGGCAAAAAGGTGTTAATGTGTACTTGGTAGATGTACATAATAGAATACAAGGATCTTATGCAAATGGCAGATTAGATCGAAAAGCTAAAGTTGGTTCAAATATTATATCTACAATTGATAGCGATTTGCAGGCTTATGGCGAAAAGTTAATGAGAAATAAAATTGGAAGTATTGTTGCCATAGAACCATCAACAGGTGAAATATTGGCACTGGTTTCTTCGCCAACATATAATCCTGAATTACTGGTAGGCCGCATAAGAACAAAGAATTATGTAACTTTAATGTCAGACACTTTAAAACCATTATTTAACAGAGCCTTAATGGCACAATATCCTCCGGGATCAACATTTAAAGTTATTAATGCGTTAATTGGATTACAGGAAAAAACTCTTTTTCCATACACTAAATACGAATGTGCCGGAGCATATTATTCAAGAGGACTTAGAGTTGGATGTCATTTTCATAGATCTCCATTAAATTTAATTGAATCCATTCAGATGTCATGTAATACGTACTATTGCAATGTTTTCAGAAGCATTTTGGATAATAAGAAATATCCGTCTATTAGGGAATCATTTGATCAATGGAGAGAATATATCATGTCTTTTGGTTTTGGAGAATATCTGAATAGTGATTTTGATAATGAGTTAAAGGGCTTGGTCCCAACTAAACAAACTTATGATCGTATCTATGGAGAAAATGGCTGGCGATCATTAACACTTATATCAATGGCAATTGGTCAGGGCGAGCTGGGTACAACTCCGTTGCAAATGGCAAATATGACTGCGGCAATTGCAAATCGAGGTTATTATTATACACCACATGTTGTTAAGGAAATAGAAGGTGACTACAAATTAGAGGAAAGATTTTTCGAAAAAAATTACACTAAAATAGATTCAAATTATTTTGAAATAGTTATTGAAGGTATGGCCTTAGCGGTAAATGGAGAGCCCGGAAGTGGTAGTACTGCCCGCAGTGCACAAATACCGGAAATTACTGTTTGCGGGAAAACAGGAACTGCCGAAAATCCTCACGGCAAAGATCATTCTATTTTTATAGCTTTTGCCCCTAAAAATGATCCTAAAATAGCGATTGCCGTGTATATTGAAAATGGCGGTTTTGGTAGTACATGGGCTGCACCAACTGCAAAATTGATGATAGAGGAATATTTAAACGATTCAATTTCTGTTCCCTGGTGGGAAGAATATGTTTTAAATGCGGAAATAAATTACAATGCAGAGACGAGTAAACATATGGAGTAGTATCGACTGGCTGACAGTTGCAATATATTTAGTCTTAGTATTTTTAGGCTGGATAAATATTTATGCAGCTGTTTACAACGAAGATCATTATAGTATCTTTGATTTTTCTCAACGTTATGGTAAACAGTTAATCTGGATCGCTGCAGCATTACTGATTGCAGTTATTATATTTGTTATTGATATTAACTTTTATTCATATTTCGCTTACCTTGCTTATGGCTTAATGATTTTGCTGTTAATAGCTGTGTTGATATTTGGGAAGGAAGTTCATGGTGCTAAATCATGGTTTGAAATAGGTCGTTTTCGTATCCAACCAGCCGAATTTGCTAAAATAGCAACAGCATTAGTATTGGCTAGATATCTGAGTTCATACAATGTTCAAATAAATACATTAAAATCATATTTGCGTGTTGCTGCAATTATTTTAATTCCTTCGCTATTAATTTTATTACAAAATGATACCGGTTCTGCATTAGTTTATTTTGTTTTTATACTTGTTCTTTATCGCGAGGGTATTTCCGAAAGCATCTTGCTCTTGGGCTTATTTGTTGTTATCCTATTTGTTCTTGCACTGGTACTTGAAAAGTTGATAATAATTTTATTATCCATTGCAATTGTATTTATAATATTTTGGTTTTTGAACAGAAGACTTAAAAATGTTGGTATTGGTGTTGGTATATTGTTTTTAACTTCAGTGGTATTGTATGGTGTTAACGAAGTGTTAAGTATGGGATTGTCATACTATTATATTATTCTCGCAGCATTAGGCATTTCCGGATTAGTATATATTGTTCTTGCGATAAGGTATAAAATAAAGAATATTGCTTTACTTCTTGTATTTTTGATTGGTTCTGTTCTATTAACGTATTCTGTTGATCATGTGTTTAATAATTTTCTTGAGCCGCATCAGCAGAAAAGAATCAATGTTGTTTTAGGTTTGGAATCAGACCCATATGGTGTTGAATATAATGTAAATCAATCTAAGATTGCAATTGGTTCAGGAGGATTGTATGGGAAAGGATTTTTAAGAGGAACTCAAACAAAATTTGATTTTGTGCCTGAGCAAAGTACCGATTTTATTTTTTGTACCATTGGTGAAGAATGGGGCTTTATAGGAACATTCTTTGTGGTTTCTCTTTTTGTTTTCTTTTTGTATAGGTTAATTGGAATAGCAGAAAGACAAAGATCTCCTTTTAGTAGAATTTATGGATATGGTGTTGTATCTGTACTTTTTTTCCATATAGTCATTAATATTGGGATGACCATTGGTTTAGTTCCTGTAATCGGAATTCCATTACCATTTTTTAGTTACGGAGGGTCATCTCTCTGGGCATTTACCATTTTGCTTTTTATCTTTTTAAGATTAGATGCCAGCAGGTTAGAACTTCTAAAATAATAAAAGTTACAGTTTTAAATTTGAAAATTCTTCAGTTATTTCAAAATTGTATTTAGGATATTCAAAAACAGGAAATCTTTTTTCTGTTTCACCTATTGAATAACCCCATATTGTATTGTAATCTTCACTGTTTTCGCCCATTCGTTCTAACTGTCTTAGGTATTCGCCAATAGGCTTTGATTCAACAATAATAATATCACCCATTTTATTAATAATTGGACTGTGATTGCGTGTTGAATCATGATCAAATTTTAATATTCTTCGCCCTCGACGTGTAATGCCTACAGTTCTGAAAGTAAGACTTTTCCCAACTCCTGGAAGGTTTAGCACATTTCTGTCGGTCGCCAAAAAAGGCAGGTCCTCTTGCTCGCGTAAGTAATTAATATTTTCTATTATATTGTTTGCATTAAGCTGATAGGTTTTTAGAAGCTCTATATACTTTTGAGGGATTTTTCCTATCCTTTTTTCTTCCAGTTGCTCCTGAACAGCACGAGCATTAGTTGCAAAATTATTATAATTCTCCATATAACCTTTTACAGAAAAAGTATAATAAGTAATAACTCCAATATCATTTAAAACTTTACGCAACTTGTTTGTATGGCCTCTACGTGAAGATGCGGCAGTAAAAACAAGCTGATTTGTAACTGTCCAACCGGCTTTTGTAAATTTTTGTATTCCCTCTTTAACTTCAGGAGTAATCTCCATTGCCGATTCAAAATGTGTTTGAATTACAAATTGATGAATACCTATTTTATAAGCTTTGTCTTTAAAATCAGTTAATATTTTTATTAATTCAGGTGTTATTCGCTGAGGTAAATAAACCGGCAATCTTGTTCCTAACCTTACCCGTAACATTTCAGCATATTTCTTGCCATTTTCAAGAGATTTATTTTTCTCTTTTTTTCTGTAAGCCATTTCATAAACAGCATCAAGTATTTTTTGTAATGATTTATCAGAACTCATTAAAGCATCGCCTCCGGTAATTAATATGTCGCGCAACTGAGTATCTTCTTCAAAGTATTTTAATAAACGTTCAAGTTTGGCAGGCCATTTTTCATTTGGTTCAAGTTTTTTCAAGTCAAAATTTAAGTTGCCTCTTTGGAAATCATACATTCGTTGACATGATGCACATAATCCTCCACACGCTCTTCCCACAGAATCAGGTATAAGGATAGCAACTTCAGGGTATCTTCGATGAACACTATGTATTGATGGAAGCATCCAGCCAGCGGCATTAGGTTTTCCTAATTCAACAATATCTTCTTTTTCCCAAGCAACAATATGCCCGAATTCGTTAACTAATTCTTTACTATAAATAATGTAATCCCGTATTGCTGCATCAGAATATGATCTTTTTCTTTTATCTGGATTCAGCAGTGAAAGATAATATGGATTAACAAAGAATGGAATTCCCTGAACTTCAGCTTCTTTTAACATTGACATTGTTTCGGAATCCAATGAATAATCAAGCATTCTGTTTAAAAGTTCCCGATTCCTAACTGCGAATTTTAAATGAAATAATTTACTATTCCACCATTCGTTTATCTTGTCTGTTTTTTCTTCAAATGATAATCCTGCTTCGAAAGAAAATCTGGCACTTTTTATTTTACCCGAATCAATTAAATCAATAATGATATTAATAATTCGTTCTTTATTTTTTTGCCTTTTTTCTATAATATCCTGATCCAATCCCGATGGATGTTTGTCCATCCATTGTTCAATTTGTTCTCTCGAAGGTGTCCTGTATTTCTTTCGACCAGAAAATTGTCTGAATAATTCCAACATATCTAAAAAAAAGCAGTATTTACCTCCACCGGTTCCATCTTTAGCAGCAAACCATAAAATTTTAAATGGTGTGTTTATACGCTTTTGTCCGCGTACGTTAAGATCTGTATATACCTGATCGGTATGATCGATATAATCCAGAATTCGAATTGCAGCAACCTCCTGCCATTTTATTTTCTCAAAAACTTTTCGGCCTGAAACTTCTTGTTTATAGTATTTGAAAGCTAATTCGTTATTTTTTAGCTCCGATTCAGCCCATTCTTTTATAGATTTATTTACCTCAAGTTCATTTTCTGAATTAAACAATATTTCTTTAAGTCTCGGGTTTTCATCAAGTAACTGATTTAATTTGATTTGTGACTTGTGACATATTTGAACTTTTTCTTCTGCTGAATAATTGGCCATCTCTCTTATCAATTTAGATAATTTAAAAATCTAGTCTGCAATAATATTGTTTTAAATAGAACTTAAAATGCAGATTATATAAATCCTTTTACATTAGGGATTAAATCTAAAAGGAACTTTTCAGGAAATGCAAAATTATCGAAAAATGAGCAGAAATAAAAGGTATAATATGTTAAATAAGCATTAAATCCCTTTAATATCTATATTATGCACTGTTTTTATGTAATATGTAATATCAGAAAAAAACAAGAAAAAATATCGTTTTAGCAGTTCATAGTTGTTCTCTAATACTTCAATTGCAAAATCTGAATGGTCAGGCAATGAAGTATATTTTGACATTGTACTTAATACCGATCGAATTCCTTCAATATCTTTATATGAATATAACCTCTTATTACGAATTAGTTTAGGAACAATATTTTGCGCTTCGGTTGGAAGCATATCGTTGTGTTTAATTAGCAACTCATGAAAATCATCAATAAAATCTTTTAGTGTTACATAAGAATATCTACTCCAGTTAGCAGCAAGAAAATGATCATAAATAATATCAATGACTACTCCTGCATACTTTCTGTATTTCGGGGCAAACAGTAATTTAGCATCAAGTGTATGTGTACTTTTATCTGTGAAAGAATCTATAAATCTGTGTAATAATACTCCTTCTTTTATTTTTTCAGGATAAATATGATATGCACTTCCTTTCACATAATCTCCAATGAAGTTGCCGATTTTAACTTCTTCATTATTTCCGGAAAGATATATATGTGCAAGAAAATTCATTTGTCTTATTATTCGTAATTGATTTTTATACTAAGTTAAAGCATATTTTTATTATTTATTGTTCAAACAAAAAATCTGTTATTAACAAATACATGTTTCTTAACATGTTTACAGTCTTCTTGTCGGATTTATATAATTATCATTGAATTAAAAGATTGTTAAAAAATGTTAAGCAATTCACAACCTAAACTTTATATAGTTAAACTATGAATTATGACTTTAAAATATAACTTTGTCTGACAATTATTTAAAAATAAACAATTAAAATAAAAAAGGAGAAATTATGGCTAAGAAAAATGTTCTTATTATCGGAGCCGCCGGAAGAGATTTTCATAACTTTAATACTTATTACAGAGACAATGCGGATTATAATGTTGTTGCTTTTACTGCTGCTCAAATTCCAGATATTGATGGAAGAAAATATCCTGCTGAATTAGCTGGCAGTTTATATCCTGCAGGAATTCCTATTTATGCTCAGGATGATTTAGAAAAATTAATTAAAGAATTGGCAGTTGAAGACTGTGTATTTTCATATAGTGATGTGCCTTATCAGGTAGTAATGAATTTAAGTGCATTAGTTAATGCTACTGGTGCAAACTTTGTTTTATTGGGTCCTGAAAGAACAATGATCAAAAGTACCAAACCGGTTATCGCTGTTGGTGCTGTTCGTACGGGTTGTGGTAAATCACAAACTTCACGTAGAATTATCGAATTATTGATGGAGCAAGGATTAAAAGTTGTTGCTATTCGTCATCCAATGCCTTATGGCGATTTAGTTGCTCAAAAAGTTCAGCGTTTTGCTACTGTTGAAGATTTAGCTAAGCATAAGTGTACTATTGAAGAAATGGAAGAGTACGAGCCACACGTAGTACGTGGTAATGTAATTTATGCCGGAGTTGATTATGAAGCAATCATAAGAGCTGCTGAAAACGATCCTGATGGTTGTGATGTTATTCTTTGGGATGGTGGAAATAATGATTTTCCATTCTATAAGCCTGACTTAATGGTTACTGTTGTTGACCCACACAGACCAGGTCATGAATTGTCATATTACCCTGGCGAAGCTACTTTACGCATAGCCGACTATGTTGTAATTAACAAAATGGATTCTGCTGATGCTGATGCTATTCAAATCGTTCGCGATAATATAGCAAAAGTTAATCCTAATGCTGTAGTTGTTGATGCAGCTTCTCCACTTACTATTGATAAGCCCGAATTGGTTAGAGGTAAAAAAGTTCTTGTTGTTGAGGATGGACCAACATTAACTCATGGTGAAATGAAAATAGGAGCTGGTACTGTTGCGGCTCGTAAATGCGGTGCTGCAGAACTGGTTGATCCTAGAGACTTTGCTGTTGGTAAATTAGCAGAAACTTTCAGAATTTATCCAAACATTGGAACATTACTTCCTGCAATGGGATATGGCGATGAGCAAATAAAAGATTTGGAAACTACAATAGACAAAACTCCTTGCGATGTTGTTGTTATTGCTACTCCAATTGATCTTAGCCGAATCGTAAAAATTAACAAGCCAACCGTAAAAGTAGGTTATGATTTACAAGAAATTGGTCAACCTGATTTAGCACAGGCTGTTAACGATTTTATTCAAAAGAAAAATTTGAAATAATATAATTTTCATTTATTTAAGAAGCTGTCTCAAAAGGACAGCTTTTTATTTTGGTATGATTTTGAATTTAAGTGTTGTTAAACTTGAATATTTTTATTTATCTAGTATTTTTGTATAATATTGATTTTTGTTTTTGCTAAATTTTAATTTAAAAACAAACAGTTATGATAAGGATAGTTATCGGTATAATTACATTTTTTTTGATTAGTAATAATATTACAGCGCAGGTTATTTACCCTGAAGAAACTGACACAACGACTGTAAATCAAAACGAAGAAATAAAGTATGACAAGAAAGAAAATGCTGAGCAAAAACAAAAATCAGACATTATATATCAGCATGATGGTACCAAAATGTTTGTCGATGTAAAAAAAATATATTTAAACGATTTATACTATTCTTTACCGGGTGATACTAAAGTAAAAAAAATGGATCAACGATTGGTTCATAAAATTGAGTACAAAACAGGTAAAGTTGAAATACTAAACGAAACAGCTCCTGAAGTTCGTGAGGTTGGCGATTATCGAAAAGTGAAAGTAACAGAAAATCCTGATGGTGTTGAAGGATTAATTGAAGTTGCCAAACTTGAAGCAAAAGCTGAGGGTAGCGATAGGGGATATTCGACTCCAAAATCTTTGGAAAGAACCGCAACAATTGTTCTTCGAAGAAAAGCAGCATTAGTAAATGCTAACATTGTTTTAATTACTGATAAAAAAACAAATGTTGCTTTTGGCGAAATTCCTTCTGTTACTTTATATGGAATAGCGTATTCTTATCGATAAAAGATATAAATTGAATCGTCCTAAAAAAGAGAATAATAAAGTTTTTCTTCTTATTTTGAGCTAAGTTCTAAATAATACAGCAATAGCGTTCTACAGGTAAAATCTAATAGTATTTTGGTATTACTGAAGTAACAAAACTTATACTTCTAAAATCTAAAATCGTTAATCCTTGTTCGAAATTCATGTATAATTGATTTAAGAACAAGGAACATCGATTAACGAATGTTGATTTATTGCTGTAATAAAAAGAATTTAGCCTTATTTTGTAATACCATCCATCTTTTGAACAATAAATTTATAATGGTCTTTTAGTTCGGTTAGATCTTTATTTTTAAACCATGTTTTTAGATTAAATCTTAATCGTGCAAACATTTTTTTAACTTCAATATAATAATGAAATGCAAATAATCCTGCAAAAAGCAAACTAACAGGAACGGCAATTTGTAGCCCCCAGGGTTCTATTACAAACAATCCAACAATTATTAGAATAATGTAATAAATTGGGAAAAGAAGCAATACGATAACATATCTAAACGAACTTAAAAATTGTAAATCTTTTACTTTTTTTGTTGCCCAAACAGGAACTTTATAAGGTAAATAATTTAAAATGCCACCATATAGGTATAATGGCAAGAAGAGAATCGCCAGTAAAGCTTGTCCAATAATTCCCAGAGTAGAAAATTTAGACTCTTGAATAACCCAATGTCTAAATTTTAATTTATTAAGGAGTTCTGAATATTTTAGAGTCTTTTCATTTAATTCTTTCGCTTCTTCCGGATTCTTGTCTGCAAAATCATTTAATTGTTTAATAATATTTTGCTGGGCAAAAAGCTGGTTGGGTTGTTTTTTATTTTTAAACCCCATTTTTTTAATCATCTGAGGAAGGTAGATATACCTGATATTATCAAACATATCATAATATTCCTCATTTTCGATATGAATCATGTATTTCTTTAATTCTTCAGATAGTTTTTTCTGAAGCAAATTCCTTGCACGTGGAGGATTCTTCTTATACTCATCGTAGTAATCTGATATACATATTGGTTCGCCAAAATAAACAAACAATTTACTACG
>DAOWML010000273.1 GCA_030643125.1 Bacteroidales bacterium | reverse complement strand
GTGGAATTGGTCGTGAAAAAATAAAAGATTTACATATTATCAATTCAAAAGATTCTTAAATTTGCACCATATATATTGGCCCAGTAGTTCAATTGGATAGAATATCAGATTTCGGCTCTGAGGGTTGGGGGTTCGAGTCCTTCCTGGGTCACAAAACAAAAAAGGCTGGTGTTAACCAACCTGCTATTTTGAATCTTAATAATTTTATTGTACCAAAAATAATTTTATTAATGATGATCCCTTCTTATTATCCTCAAAATGAATTAAAATATCATAAAACCCTGTTTTTGTGCATTTAAACATAAACTTTTCATAATATTTTCCACCAACATAGTTTGCTGCAACCACTTTATCATGATCAAGTATTTCAATAACTGCTACACCGGGAAAGTCTCCTATATGATTTAAAACAATAAACTTATAAAGAGAATTTTTATTTAAAGTAATTGTAAGAAAATACTCATTCTCATATTGATTTGCACTTATTTTCTTTAGCTCAAACTGAAACTCCTTGATAAAAATATCTTTCTGAGCAAATAAATTTTTGGAAACTAATTGCAGTAGTAAAATAGTAAAAAACAGATATAAAATCTTTTTCATTGTACCAATATCAATTACAAAGGTATAAATTACTCCTGTTTTGATGCAAATAATCTATCAATATACTAAATATAATTAATACAAATATAAGTTTTATTTGAAAATGTATAAATTTTTCAATTTACTAAATTAATATATACAAAAAAAGGAGATGAATAATCCATCTCCTTTCTTAGATAAATTTTATATTTTATTCAATTGCTTCTACTTTTCTTGTAGAATAATTGATCTTAAGAGCACTAGCTTTACGTAATTCCTGCTTAACATCTACAACAATACCCATTTTAGTTTTATCATCAACCTTAAGAGAAACAGTCATTAAAGGACGTTCATTTTCGTCCATTTTTTCTCTTTCAACAAAAACGTAATCACGTATATCAGCAACTTTAGCAAAAGCATCGTTTAACTGAATTCTAGGTTCTGTTCCATACATTGACTGAAAAGTTGTCTTTGGTTTGCCAATATTAATATAACTTACCAAAGATTTTCTTTCAAGCTTTTTAACTTCAGTAGCACCAGGTAAATGTTGATCTATTTTTAAAGTTGTTTCTCTCATTACAGTACTTACCATAAAGAAAAATAACAACATAAAAACTATATCCGGCAATGAAGCTGTAGAAATTAGTGGCATTCCACCTTTTCCTTTTCGTTCGAATTTAGCCATATTAATTTCCTCCGATATTTTTAGGTTCAGCTTCAGAAATAATCTGAGGATAATATTTTTTTATAGCATCCTGTTTATCTTCTGGTAAATCACCATAATGTCTACCAAATTTTTGCATGGCAACTTCGTCTCTTACTTCGTTGTATGCAGCAATTAGTTCATTTTGAACTTTTATATACATACCATAAGAAGTTCCTCTGTCGTTTTGTAAAGAGATAATCCCTTTTGAAACCATAACTTCTCCAAAATAATCAATTTCTGCAGGTCTTTTTTCCGGCAGATTATCTTTATTTGTAGGATTAACTATAAATTCCTTAGCATTTCCCCGAAGTTTAAGAACATTCATTGGTATACCTTCCACCAAAATTTGATCACTTGAATTAATTAGAACTACATAAACATTTCGCTCTTTAATCTGATCTTTACTCTCTTCTTGATCTGGGTTATACGGAGGCATTTGTCTGGATAAACCAGTATCAATATCCATGGTAGTGGCAACAAGGAAAAAGATAAGCAACAGGAATGCAATATCAGCCATAGTTGCTGCACTAAATTCTCCTGTGGGTCTTTTTGGCATAGACTTATTTTTTATAAATTTAAAATAGCCCGGAAGGTTTTTACGCCTCCCTGCTATATACTATTTAAAAACTTTAGAAACTTCAGTATATATCATTGACACAATTGCAATAATACCCAATACATATATTGTATTAATCATAGTTCCTGCGTATTTTAATGTCGAAGGAACATCATACTGAACTAAATCAGGGTTTATTATTCCTAGTACTTCACTTGAAGATAAGCCGTAAGCTATTGCAATTACAACAACCAAGGCAACAATACCTAATAAGCTTTTTTTGGCATTTTTAGGATTTGTTATCATTTGAATTACCGGAAATATAATTGTAACTCCAACAGTGATACCGGTTAATATAACTGCCCACAATAAAAATATGTTTGTATATACCGGTTGGCCGCTAATATCCTCACCACCTGCGTAAAATAATATAGTAAACAAAGCAGATATGGCAAGAAGGACAATTAAAACTATCCTTAAAATTTTATTCATGATTTATTATTTTTTAATATTGTATTTTACTAATATATCTAATAAAGAAATTGAAGCATCTTCCATATCACCTACAATGCTATCGATCTTTGAAATAATATAGTTATAAAATACCTGTAAAATAACCGCAACGATCAAACCAGACACTGTTGTAATCAAAGCAACTTTAATACCTCCGGCAACTAATGCAGGAGAAATATCACCGGCAGCTTCGATAGAGTCAAAAGCACCAATCATACCAATTACTGTACCCATGAAACCTAACATAGGGGCTGTAGCAATAAATAATGAAATCCAGGTAATACCTTTTTCTAATAATCCCATTTGAACGCTACCATAAGAAACAACTGATTTTTCAACAACATCAATTCCTTCGTGCATCCTGTCAAGCCCTTGGTAAAAAATACTGGCAACAGGGCCTTTAGTATTACGACAAACTTCTTTAGCAGCTTCAACACCACCTTGATTTAAAGCTTCTTCAACAGCAAATAAAAGCTTTTTAGTGTTAGTAGTTGCAAGATTTAAATAAATAATTCTTTCGATAGCGAGAGCTAAACCTAAAATTAAACAAAGAAGTACAACACCCATAAATCCAGGTCCACCTTCAATAAATTTAAGTTTAATTTGTTTGTGTATTCCCGGGCCTTCTTCAACCTCAGCAACAACTTCCTCAGCAATTTCTTCTTCAACAACAGCTGCAGTATCTTCAACTGCTTCTTCCATTTCCATTGAATCTGTTTGTTCAACAGTCATTTCATCAGTTGTTTCTTCTTGAGCAACTGTGTAGAATGACGCTCCTAATAAAAGCATCCCAAAAACTGCTATAAATGCAAATAATTTTTTCATGGTTTGTTTTCTGTTTAAATTATTAACGATTTTTATGTATGTAAAATTATTAAAAAATTCCCTAATTAAAAATTATTGCGGAGAAAGGGGGATTCGAACCCACGATACCCTTTAGAGGTATACACGCTTTCCAAGCGTGCGCCTTCGACCACTCGGCCATTTCTCCTTCACGTATCTCCCTTAATTCAGGGGCACAAAATACAAAAAAATAAGCAAAATCAAACAAATTATTTAGATATTTCACCACTTATCGATTTATTTAGCATCAATTTAGTTGTATTTACATCTAATTTCTGTCCAAGTAAATGCATTAGTTTTGTAACTGCAGCTTCGGTTGTAATATCAAAACCACTTACAACGCCCGACTTTAACAGTTCATTACCTGTTTCATATTTTGTCATATCAACACTACCTGCAAAACACTGAGTAACATTTAAAATTATTTTACCTTTATTAATTACATTTTTTAACTCATTTAAAAACCATTTCTCCGTTGGTGCATTTCCAGCCCCATAAGTTT
>DAOWML010000211.1 GCA_030643125.1 Bacteroidales bacterium | reverse complement strand
AATTAAGTTTTCACAAGTTTACAATTTAGTAATTTATTTTTCAGATTCTTCTGACAATTTCAGAATCTCTTTATCAATATCTTCCAGCTCTTTAAGCAAAGATAATACTTCTTTATTTTTTATCAGATTATCGGGAATTTTATTGTCGTTATTTTTAATTTCCAGATAAAATTTAATTCCAAGCTGAGTAGAAACTTCTTTCTTTTTATTATTTAGTTTTCGCACTTCAAAATCGTCTTTTAAATCTTCGGCCATTTCCTGAGCACGATGTACTCCTTCATTTGTTAAATCGAGCCCGTATTTAAAAGCATCTTTTGTGTTATCTTTTATTTTACCAAAAATAATTTCGGAGTATGATGCCAGTTTTTTACTTAAAAATTTAGCTTCTTTTCCCAGAATTTTTGCTCCCTCAGAAACATTTTCTTTAGCATCATCCAAGAAAGCGGATTCTTTTGTTTTATCATATGTTTTACTTTCGGTTTTTTCCTTTTCCTGAGCAGCTTTTTCTTCTACTCTTTCTTTAGCATCTTCTGCTTTTTTCTGAACCGGTTTTTTAGCCTCACCTGCCTGATCTGCCTTGTCGGCAGACAGGCTGGCAGGTTTAGAAACTGTCTTCTTTTTTTTATTTTGTTGTTTTTCTTTATTTTCCATTTTTATATTTTTTTAAGTTATATGAATTTTGATTCAATTTAAAAATTATTTTTTAGTTTTCTTCGTTTCCAAAGCTCTTTTACCAACTACATAAAGAACAATCAGTAAAAGAATTCCAATGATAACTATTATTGTTATTGATTTTGAAACAATACTTACGTTTTTTGAACGCTTTACTTCAATTTCTGCTTGTTGCTCGGCAAGTTTTTTAGCATCACCCGCAACTTCTTTTCTTAAATTATCAATTTGTTCTCTTTTTTTAATTATCTCATCCTCCAGGTCTTTTAAAGCCTTTGAACCATAAACAGTTTCGTCAATTGATTTTACTTCGGTCTGAACTTCACTATCTTCTATTAGTTCTGTTTCTTTTTCGGATAAATCTGCTTCTTCCTGCTCAACAGCTGATTTTTTAGCAAGTATTTCGGATAATTCTTTACTTTTAATAATTTCAGTTTCATCATCAAGCTTTGCTAATTTTTCATTAATTGAAGTTTGCTTCCCTTTTAAATTGATTTTTACACTGTTTAACTGGTCCACATCCTCATCCAGGATTTCCTTTTCTTTGTTTAATCTGGCCGTTTCTTCTGCAATGAATTTTTTTATAGTTTCATTTTCATCATACTCTTCCTCCATCATTACTCTTAATTTTCTCTCCAGATCATCAGCATCTTTTAACCAGCTCTTTAATGAGTTAATACTGGTTTCAGCATTTTTCATTTTATTTTGCTCGTCTGATAAATATCCGTCAATCTCACTAATCCGCAAATTATACTTTTCCAGTTCTGTATTATCACCGTTATTTTTTATAATTTCATTTTTCTTTCGGTAATAAATATTTTTTTCATCCTCAAGAAGTTCAATCTTCTTTTGAGCTAAAATTATTTTTTGTTCATTTATTGATATCTCTTTTTGTTTTATTAAACCCTGACGCTCAATCTCATCCAGTCTTGAATCTATTTTATCAATTCCTGTAACTAATTTTTCTTTAGCTACTAATTTTTGCTCACTAAGCTGTTTTTCTTTCATTAAAAGTGTATCTTTCTTTTTAGTGAGTTTACTGTCATTACCCTGCAAACCTGAAAGCTCATCGTTAACAATTTTCAGCTGATATTCCAGTTCTGCGATCTGATTTTCAAGATTTTCCTGCTTTTGTTTTTTAATATCTTCGGCAAATTTTTCCTTTTCGGCATCAAATTTCTTAAGATTTCTTTCAATCTTCTTTTTCTTTTCGAGCAACTCTACTTGTTCTTTTTCCAGCGAATCACTCACAATCTTAACCTTATCAAAAGCCTCATCCATTACCTTCTCTTCTTCTTCGAGAACTTTTGCTTGTTTTTCAAGCAATTTTCGAGCTTCATTTTCTGTACCTTTATTTGAGCATCCTCCTGAGAAGATAAATATTAGTATTAATAATGCTATTGTAAAATAGTTCTTTTGTGAAATTTTCATAATTTATTAATTTTTAAAATTAGTGTTATTATAATATATATGTTATTTGTCAGGTATTAAGAAGTCTGTACTTCTATAAAAATAAACAATACAGCAATTAATTCAGGATTCAGTAAGATCCCGTTATAAATCAATATTAAAAGAATCTTTTGCAGTTAATTCTTCTTTAAGTTTTTTTATGGTCTTGTTCTTTTTCTCAACCGTTTTCTTTCTTTTTCTTAATTCATTAAGCATAAATAGCCAGGTAATAAATGAACCCAATATAAGCGACCCTATTATCACCAGAGATAACGGACTTTTAAATTTGATAATCCATAATTGAACATTTACCACATCAGCGTTTTGAGTAGCAAATATTACTATAAGCAAACTCAGTATTATTCCTATTATTAAACCACGTTTTTGCATATTGTTTAATATACACATTTTTGTTACAAATCCAAATAATCAGATATTTATTTCTCTTTATATCAGAAGTTTAATAATACCTTGAATCCGCAACAAGCTATTTAACATCCTGATAGTCACTATGTACTGTCTTGTAATTAAGTATATAAACTTTGGGCTAAAGCCCGTTTTACCAAAATATTTCATTAGCCCTAGGCTTAAGCTAGTAAAACATTATTAAACAAGGACTTTAGTCCGAAATAAATTATTTAGTTGGACACTAATGATAATTTTTATCAAATAAATATACTAAATATACCCAAAGATTAGAGCGCATATAACACAGCGTTTGCCGACAAGACCTGAAATATGAACAGGACTGATAAAACCTTTTATAGGTTTTTAAGAAAGGTTAATTTAATAGCTGAGTTTTTGAATGACTATCTATTTTAATTTTAAAAAAAGTTAATATTTAAACTGCTCAAATTCAACAATACCAAAATCATCAACAGTTTTTACTTTAGTTTCTACATTTTCAGGATCGCTTGTATGATATGAATCGCCACCATCTTTATACAAATACCATTTAGAATTTTTTTCCGAATATTTAAAAGTTATGTAACACGACCATCGCCATGCACTTCCACCATGATGTTCAATGGTAAAATAACCATTCTTTATGGCCAGTCCTTCATAAGGATCGCCCCACATTCCGCCACAATTATAACACAATACTGCTTTATCGTTACGTGCTACTAACTGATATTTTCCATCCGGGGTGCCTATATAAACCAGCAATGGCCTGTTTACCGGCTTATCGTTAATATCAGAAATTTCTGCTTCATCATTTTTCTTAAACACGATTATTAAATCCTGGTATTCGTCACGATTTAGATTACCAGAAGCAGAGTCTAATATTGAATAATCTGAAGGAATATTTTTAAACAAAGAATCCTTTGTAATGGTTTGTGGAAATTCCTGACCAAAAGACTGTACACTTATTATTACAAAAACTAGTAAGAAGTTCATTTTCATAAGGCATGGTTTTAAATTATCCTAAATACTATTATTTCTGAATAATAATATCTGTATTTTTAGTTATATAAGGATAAATTTCGTTCACATCATCATTCTTGAGTGATATACAACCTAAGGTCCAATTGTATTTTAAATCAATCAGTTTGTTCATTCCTTTAGGTACTCCGTGTATCCCAATCTCACCACCAATATTTGCATTTTCGGGTATTATGCCATCTTGTTTTGCTTTATTGTGTTTCTTCCATGAATCGTTGTTTGGATAATCAATCCAAATAAATTTCGACCAGTTTTTGTGTGGGTATTTCGATACAATATGAAAAGTTCCCTCGGGTGTGCAACCATCTCCCTGCATCAATTTATCATCCTTAGTGTTTCCTCCAAAAACAACAGGATATTCTTTAACAATAACAGAGTTAGAAAGAATTGATAATTTATAATCTGATTTATCTATTAACACCGAAATTCCCCCGGCATTAATTTTTTGCAAAACAAATAATTCAGATAAAGATGTTTTATAATTCTCATACTCTTTTTCTTGCCCCTGGCAGGAAAAACTTAGTAATATTAATACTATATAAACAAGGGTGCGTTTCATCTAACTACTAACGGAAACTCATTATTTTAATTGTTTTTTACCTTTATGTTATTCGTAATCAAAATTTCAGAATCCACTGTTTCGGTTAATTCAAAAAGATCTTTTATGATAAGTGCTTTACTTTCTAAATTAAATCGATTGAGGTTTTGATGACCATTCTGAACCAGAGTGCACTCTGCTCCTATTACATTTGCAACCTCATAATCGTGAAAAGTATCTCCGATTAAGATAATTCTATCAAATTGTTCAGATGCTTTTATATAATTGATAGCATTATCAAGTTTGCTTTTTGCATGTATATTATTCAATCCAATAATGGAATCGAAATATTTGGAAATTTGGCGTTGTTTAACCTGGTTTTCCAACGATAATTGTTCAGATGCCGAAACAGTTATCTGTTTGTAATTTTCTGATTTAAAAAACTCAAAAGCTTCTATGGAGCCTTTTTGCAACGGAGCATTCATAGAATTTCTTTTATAAAGATCGATATATTCAACTGCCAGCTTTTCGAATGATTCTAGTTTAAAATCAAAACCTATGGTTTTATAATAGTCCTGAACCGGGAAAGTAAAAACATT
>DAOWML010000189.1 GCA_030643125.1 Bacteroidales bacterium | reverse complement strand
GTTTTTACACCATCACCATGATATTCGATTGACATATAATCAGCACCATCAGAATTAATCATACCAATTATCCAAAGTGAAATATCCTTAGCATAAACACCGTGATTTAATTTACCTTTTAGAGTGATTTTAATAGATTCCGGTACTCGAAACCATGTTTCGCCTCGCTTCCATAATCCTGCAGCTTCGGTTCTATCGATACCGGCTGCCATAGCATTAAATGCACCTGCAGTACAAGTGTGGCTATCACTGCCAACTATCACCATTCCCGGCATAGCATGATAAGACATTATCTGATGACAAATACCTTTTCCTGCATCATAAAATTTCTCAACACCTTGATATTTTACAATATCACGAACTGTCTGGTAATCCGTAGCAAGTTTTGCATTTGTTGGTGGTGCATTGTGATCCAGTACAATCAATAATTGATTTGGATCAGCAACTTTATCGCCACCCATTTTTTCAAAAGTCTTTTTAATACTAACAGTATTATCGTGTGTTAAAACGATATCAGGTTTCTTAAAAACGATACTGCCACATTCAGCATCAAATATTTTCTCTACAAAAGTTTTTGCAGCCATATATTTTTAGTTTTAAATTTAACATTCAAAGTAAAGATGCAATGCATTGCGTCTTTACTTACTACCTACTGTATTTAACTAAAACAATCCTCCATTCTGATATATTTCCATTTGTACATCAGAGAATGGCTCAGCATTAACTGTTTTGTTATTTTTAGTATTAGTAATTTCTCCTGTTTCCAAATTTACTTTAATAGTATCTTTATCTTTAAGATCAAGTTCATTAAGGGAATTGTACTGTATTATTGGGAATGCGGCATTTATAGCATTTCTTTCGTAAATAGCACCAAAAGATTCGGCAATTATAGCCTGTACACCAAGCGCTTTGAAACAATCAACAGCTTGTTGACGAGAACTTCCACTACCAAAATTCTTTTGTACAACAACAATATCGCCTGGTTTTGCTTTAACAGCAAAGTCTTCGTACCCTTTAAGATTGTCGAAAGTATATTGTCCCATTTCGTTAATATCAGTAATTGATAAATATCGATTATGAAAAATCATATCAGTATCAATATCATCTTCTTTAATATACCATACTCTGCCTTCTAATACTTTAGGATTATCATTAATTGTTTCTTTTTCCTTTTTTTCTGATTTTACCTGAGATTTTAATAAATCATCGAAAGTAGCAGGTTCATCAGGAATATCGTCGGGAGTAGTAATATAACCGGCTACAGCAGATGCTGCAACAACAGCCGGTGATGCTAAATAGACTTCTCCTTTACCTTGTTTTCCCGGGAAGTTTCTGTTTCCGGTACTTATTGTTATTTCACCTTCCCCATTTTGCCCTACCTGGCCAGCAGCGCATCCTGCACATCCTGCATTCGACACAAGAACTCCTGCATCCTTAAATATTTTCATCAGGCCATTATCTAAACATTGTTCCCATACTTCATTTGTTGAAGGAACTATTTTAAGAACAACACCTGGAGCAATTTTATTTCCCTTTAACACATCTGCTGCAGCTTTCATGTCTTCGTATCGTCCGTTTGTGCAGCTACCAATAAAACCAGAATCGATTTTTACTTTCTTAACTACATTTACTTCAACAGCATCATGAGGTTTTCCAGGACGAGAAACTCGCGAAACAAAATCTTCAAAATTAAGATCAATTACCTGATCATAATTGGCATCGGGATCAGCTTTAACAAGTTCAATTTTCTTACCCGAACGTTCTTCGCTGTATTTAATAATTTCATCATTTGGTGTAAAAAAGATAATAATTGCACCCATTTCTGTAGCCATGGATGAAATAGTAATTCTTTCATCGAGAGATAATTTATCTATATCTTCCCCATAAATTTCAATAGAATAACTTAGCAAGGTGTTTGCGCCAAATTTGTTCAGTAGGTTAAGAACAATGTCTTTTGCCGATAAACCATTTGGACGTTTCCCGTTAATATTTAATTTAACAGATTTTGGTACTTTAAACCAAACTTTACCATTACTCCATGATGCGGCAATATCTTTATCGCCCATTCCCTGACCAAATGCTCCAACAGCTCCTAGAATATTAGCATGAGAATCGGTTGTTACCGACGTAGCTCCGGAATATACCAATCCGTCATGAATTAGGATGTGTGTTCCTATACCATTTTCTAAATCGTAAACTTTAATTCCGCGTTCGCGAGCAAAATTTCTACATATTTGTTGATTAACAGCATATTTCTGGTCCGAGCCTGTAGGATTGCAATCGAAAGTAAAAAATGTTTTTGAGGTATCATCTATATTTAAATTATTATCGATAATATTTTTTACTACATTTGCACCTCCAAAATCACGTGCTGCTCTAGCATCAATATCAATATCAACAATATCGCCCGGTTTAACAACACTCTGATTTGAGTGATTTGCGATAATTTTTTCTATTAAAGTCATTCCCATGATAAATTGAGTTTTATTATTAATTAAATTATTAGCTTTTGTTATTGCACAAATTTACAATAATTGAATTATTGTCCTAAAAGGTTGAAAAGATTTTTTATCTGAAATTAAAATATTTACAATTTATGTTATAAAAAAAGCGAGGCTTTTAAGCTTCGCTTATTCATTATGTAATTCAACCTATTAAAAGTTTTTATTTACTATATCTCTTAGTTGTTCTTTTTCTTTCGAAATTGCTTTTCTTTTAATCATAGTATAATCAGAAATTCCTATTTCATCAAACCAACTTTGCCAAAGTCCCATTATCCTATCCCACTCCATATCTTTTTCTCTTGGTGCTGCTTCAATCAACACTACTTTTAAATCTAAAAACCTTGTTTTAATTGGCTGAAGTTTACTTTTATCCTTGCCAACAATAGGATAACCATCAGTCAGGATAAATAGAAAATTTTCTGTTAGTGTATCTTTTGAAATATCATTGTTTAAATCTTCATAAAAATATTTCCAAATATCAGCTCCATAATATTTTTTGGGATCATTGCTAAATACAGCTTTTTGATAAAGAGTATCGAGATAAGCATGAAAATTCTTTCGTCGCTCAAGCTCCGTCTTTTTTCTAAATACATTTTTTATACTTTCAATATTCGTATACAACTCATCTTCAAAGATTTCTGTTCTAATATTTGATCCAAGCTGAGGAGCAATAACGATTTTAATTTCGTCACGGGATTTTATATACAAATCATTTTTAACCTTTTCCTCAAATAATCCATATATATACTTAATTATCTCAACATCTCTTCCCGGTTGATTCTCTTGTACTATTAACCTATCTGAAAGATCGAGCAAAATAATATAATTATGCTTTATCCTAACTTTATTTTCTTTTGCCGGTGGTGGTGCACATGAAACAATAAAAATTGTTATTGTACATATAGTAATTGCTAATCTATTTCTTTTCATCTGTTTGTATTTTTAAGTTATTAATACTGTGTTAGTTATCTACTTGACCTTCCTGAATTAAATCTTTTTTTTGTTACTCGCTCCCACAAATCCAATACACTAACCCGCTCGTGAACTTCCATGCACACACTATTTGAAACTTTGACCTTTATATTTTATTATAATCATTCTTGTTTGTGCAAGATTACTGCATGGAAGTTTCATAATATATACGATTTAAGATTATTATTTATAATAACTACCTAGCCTCTTCTACTTATAACTTTAACCACACCTGGCTTAATATTATTTTTCTCTTCAAAATCTTTTTTAAGGCCAATACATCTTTCCTTAACAGCTTTCATATTGTCCGGTGATAAATATGAAATCCAGCCGGAAGTAAACTGATCAACATATTTCTTAAGATTACCATACATTATTGTATTTAAATCTTCTCGAATTACTAATCTGCTCCTTTATATCATTTACAGACACAAGTTCAGCTTTAAGAGCTTTTATATCTTTGCTATAATGATTAATGATTTTTTTAATATTACCTGTAATTTTTCGTTTATCCCCTTCGCGCATTAAAGAATCGAACAATATACTCCACATAATATACACAAGAAATCCCAGAAACAGTATAATGTAAAATGTAGAGCTACTGCTCCATTTAGCAGTTTCGAGTCCCATTAATTCTTTCGCCATTTCTGTATTATCGTGTATAAGAAGAGCGAATAAAAAGTCAACAGTAAATGTAACGGCGATTAACAAACTCATGAATACTATCCTCATTTTATGCTGAAGTTCTAAAAGGATATGAAAAGCCCATCCAAATGCATAAAAAACAAATGGCACAAGAAATAATAAGTAATTATATTGTAATGCTTCAGCCAACTCGTATGGGCCTGGCATAACGCTTCCAGTACCCAGCCCTTGTGCAATTCCGTCTGCCACTTTCTCAAAATCAACATAAAGAGCTTTATAAGCAGTTGATACATAAAAGAAAAATAAATAAACAGATAGCATTATCAATATGAACAAATTAATACCATATTTAGAAGGGCTAAAAGTTTCACGCTTTAATTTTTCATGATCCTTATTTTTTACTTCTCTGATTTTAAGTAATTCTTGCCTGTACTCATCAATACTACTTGTTTTTTTCTGTATTTCTAATTTAATTTTTTCATTCTCTTTTTCAATATCTTTTTGTTTTTGCTCTAACACTTTAACTTGTTCTCGTTTTTCAACTTTTTCTTCGTTCGATAATCCTTTATAATTTTCTTCTACTAAATCGCCATCGGCAATTCTGGTTAAAAAAAAAGCAAAAACATCCGGATCACCTTTTATATTTCCTGATTTTTCATAACCAAAATTATAGAGACTTACTCTTTCAATTTGGTGTATTACTTTTGTACTATCCTCATTAATGGATTGATTGGTTTGCTTTTCC
Source organism: Bacteroidales bacterium (assembly GCA_030643125.1). Classification (GTDB taxonomy): domain Bacteria; phylum Bacteroidota; class Bacteroidia; order Bacteroidales; family UBA12077; genus UBA12077. The sequence continues at coordinate 230 of DAOWML010000189.1, read as the reverse complement.
ATGGAAAATAATATTTAGTTTATAATTTATGGTTACTCTTTTGAATCTGAATGATGTATCAACAAAATGTAAGATAACATTTTTTTTATTTTACGACAAAAAAACAGATTATAATATACAACGTAAAAATTCAAATATTATTGAAACAAACGCACTTATATTAACATGAGTTCGATATAAGAATAGTTTTTAATATTTGTAATATCTTTTTGAATTATAGGTAATTCACC
>DAOWML010000036.1 GCA_030643125.1 Bacteroidales bacterium | reverse complement strand
GCAATATTATTGTAAGCACGTTCCTGCATAAATAAAGAGCCTACTAAAATTGCACAGTTTACAGCAATTAAAGGTAGAAATATACCTAATGAATTATATAATGTTGGTGAAAATTTTTCAATTATCATTTCAACCAATTGAACCATTGATGCAATTAAAGCAATGAAAATAATAAAGCTTAAGAAGCTTAAGTCAACGTCATGAAAACTTTCGCTTAACCAGACCAAAGCTCCCTCTTTTAACAGGTAATTTTCAATTAAATAGGCAACAGGTACTGTAAAACCTAGTACGAAGATTACAGCAATTCCTAATCCTGTAGAAGTTTTTACCGTTTTTGATACTGCCAGATACGAACACATTCCAAGGAAGTAGGCAAATATCATATTATCGATAAATACTGACTTGACAAATATATTAACTAAGTTTTCCATCATTTATTTTTTTGTGATTTCTAATTAATTAGATTCTACAAGCTTCTTGTTTTTAGCACGCTGAATCCATATAATTGCTCCAACCACAATAAGTGCCATTGGAGGAAGAATCATTAATCCATTATTTTCGTATCCAAAATCGTAAACACTTTCAGGAATCACTTTGTAACCCCAAATAGTACCTGAACCTAATAGCTCTCTAAAAAAAGCAACAATTAAAAGTATAACACCATATCCGGCTGCATTTCCTATGCCATCAAGAAATGATTGCCATGGTTTATTACTTAAAGCAAAGGCTTCAAGGCGTCCCATAATAATACAGTTTGTAATAATTAATCCAACGAAAACCGATAACTGTTTGCTAATATCAAACACAAAAGCTTTTAATACCTGATCGACCAAAATAACCATGGCTGCAATTACTACTAATTGAACAATGATTCTAATTCTGGGAGGAACGGTTTTTCGTAACAAAGAAATCACAACATTTGAAACAGCCATTACAACCATAACCGATAAAGCCATTACAAATGCAGGTTTTAGTTTAACAGTTACAGCTAATGCTGAACAAACACCCAGAACCTGAACAGTAATAGGATTACTGTCATTTAAAGGTTCTGTAAGTAACTTTAAGTTTTTGCTCGAAAAAAGAGGTTCTTTTTCTGCGCTCATTATATATGTTTTTTAAATTTGCTAAATAGTTGATTATATGATATTAATTTACATCATTGTTCAAGTCTTTCTCAACATCTATTTCAGGTATTGCCTGTTTTATGGTTTTAAAATATGATTCGTAACTACTCAAACAATCTTTAAGCATGTCATCAACACCATTACTTGTAATTGTTCCTCCTGAAATCCCATCCACTTCGTATTTAGAGTTTGGATCGGCAGTGCCACCTTTCACAATACTTATAGAAACAAACCGGCCTTGCTCATCTAATATTTCTTTACCAAGAAATCTTAATTGAAAATCTTTGGTATCAATTTCTGCACCTAAGCCCGGAGTTTCAGCTTTATGACTAAAGTTAGCACCGAAAATAGTTGAAAGGTCGTCTTTTAAAGAAACATATCCCCATATTGGGCCCCAAAGGCCTTTGCCGTAAACCGGAATTATATATTGTTTTGTTTCTTCCAATAAGCTTACAAAAACAGGCAGGTTTCTTTCTTCTATGTGTTTTGCCAATTCCTTTTTCATATCAACTGTAAAAGCATCAACAGTTTTGCTTACCTCACCTTTATAATTTATTGTAAAACTTTCAAGAATATATTCTTTATAAAGAGCTTCAGCATCTTTAGCTGTACTTTCAATATTAATCGAAGTAAGAATATTTTGTTTTTTATTGATTTCTATATTTCTCTTCTGATATGGTTGAAGTGTTATGGCTGCAACAGAAAGTAGAGCTGCAACAATAATTACCATGATAGATGAAAAAATAAATATGTAAGTATTACTATATGATCTCATAACTTAAGTTTATTTTATAATGCTTTAACTTTAGCTCTTTTCAATCGCTTCTTAATATTTCCCTCAATAACATAATGATCAATTAAAGGGGCAAAAACATTCATTAAAAGAATTGCTAACATCACACCTTCAGGGTAAGCTGGATTTATTACCCGGATTAAAATTGCAAAAAGTCCAATCAAAAATCCATATATGATTTTCCCTTTTGGAGTTTGAGCTGCTGATACAGGATCTGTTGCCATAAATACAGCTCCAAAAGCAAATCCACCTAATAAAAGATGATGCCATGCAGGAATTTCCATGAATGGATTTACTGCAAAAACGTTAAGCAACAATCCCATGACTAATCCACCAATAAAAGTAGATATCATAATTCTGGCACTTGCCATTCCTGTAAATAAAAGTATTGCAGCACCAATTAAAATAGCTAAAGTTGATGTTTCACCAATTGATCCCGGGATTGTTCCAAAAAACATTTCTACTACACTGGGAAGATTTTCAATTTTTCCGGCGGCAGCTTCAGCTAATGGAGTTGCTCCGGTATAAGAATCAATTATTCCTTCACCATTCATCATTCCGTGTGTCCAAACGGCATTACCCGACATATAAGAAGGATAAGCAAAGAAAAGAAATGCACGGGCTGTTAAGGCAGGATTAAGAATATTCATTCCTGTTCCACCAAAAACTTCTTTACCTATAACAACAGCAAAAGCAGTTGCAACAGCAACCATCCATAATGGTGTATCCACTGGTAATATTAAAGGAATTAAAATCCCTGAAACAAGGAATCCTTCATTTACTTCGTGTCCCCGATATTGTGCAAAAGCAAATTCAATACCTAATCCAACAACATAAGAAACAACTATAATTGGAAAGACTTTAAGAAAACCTAACCAAAACAATTCAAATATTGTTCCTTCTTGTCCAGTTGCCATAAAATGCTGATAACCTACATTCCACATTCCAAAAATAACAGTAGGTACTACAGCTAATACTACTATAGCCATTGTCCTTTTCATATCGTTTGCATCACGAATATGAGTACCTTTAGTTGTTACTGTATCCGGAACAAACATAAAAGATTCAAATGCTTCGAATGTAGAATGAAGTTTCTCAAGTTTCCCCCCTTTCTCGAAGTGGGGTTTAATTTTATCTATTGATTTTCTTAAAAATTTCATTAATCGATTTGTTTATTGTGCTGTTAGCTAATAGTCATTAACTTTTTATGCTAAAAGCTAATGGCTAATGGCTAAAAGCTATTATTAACTCATTTCTTTTCTCATTAAATCAAGTCCGGTTCTGATAATAGACTGAACCTCGATTTTAGAAGTACACACATATTCGCATAAAGCAAAATCTTCTTCGTCAACTTCATAAATACCTAGTTGTTCCATTTTGTCAATATCTTCAACCATAATGGCTTTAATTAATTGCACAGGATAAATATCCATTGGAAAAACCTTATCGTATTCACTTGTCATTACATAAGCTCTTTGGCCACCATGTATATTTGTATCCAAACGATATTTTTTACCAGGAATTAACCATGATAAAAGTGCACGCGATGCAGTATATTTCTTAAATCCCGGTGTGGCCCATCCGAAAAATTCATAATATTTTCCTTCAGGAATTACGGTTATTTGATTATCGTAATATCCAACAAATCCATCATCGGAGATTTTTGAACCTGTTAATACATTACCGCTAATATATCTAAGTTCACTTTCATTCTCATCAATAAGGTTTTTAATCGATGCACCATTTAAGATTTTATAATATTTTGGATTTTGTACTTCAGAACCGGCTAATGCTATAATTTTAGTTGCATCATATATTCCATTATCGAATAACCGACCAATAGTTATAATTTCCTGTGGATAGGTGTACCAAACAATTTCACCTTTATTTATAGGATCAATTTTATTTATCTGAACACCCACGTTGCCCGATGGATGAGGTCCTGTAAATTTATTTATCTGAACACCCTTAGCTTTTGTAAAAGTTTCGGCGGCTGGATAATCAGCATTTATGTTTAGGTGAATTGTTCCATCTGTTAATTTTGAAAGTACATCAATTCCTTTTTGAAAATAATCGGTATATTCTTTTGCAACATAATCCATGTCTGGTGCAAGAGGAGCACTTTCGAAAGCAGAAATAAAAATTGCTTTTGGACTGTCGTTCGGATTTGCAATGGTCGAATATGGTCTTTGTCTAATAGTTGGCCATAATCCGCTTTGTTGCAAAACTGCAACAATTTCTTCTTTTGAAAGATTCGTAGAATCGCCAAGCTGAAATTCTTCATATTCAATTGTAGCATCAGCCCTGACTACAACTTCCAGAATTATCCTTCGCTCACCACGATTGATAGCAGTCACTTCACCACTTACAGGAGAAGTAAATTGTACTTCGGGTTGAAACTTGTCATAAAAAAGTGGTGTTCCGGCCTTAACCTTATCACCTACTTTAACAACCAGTTTAGGGCGAATTCCCTTAAAATCGGTAGGCTTTACTGCATAATATTCCGCCTGATTTGCCTTTTTTATAATCTTTTCGGCAGTACCAAGCATGCTTATGTTTAAGCCTTTTTTTATTTTAATAACTTTCGACATGCTAAAGTTGTTCTATTGATTTTACTTTGGTATTAAACAAATATATCTATCATTAATAGAGTGTCAGCAAATATAATTTTATTTTTTATAAACATATATAAATTACTATATAAATGACATTTATCATTATATGATATTCGTCAACAAATATATTGACATGAATCTGTTTGAATTAATATCTTAAAATAAATCAGTACTTTAATTATTTTTTATTTATATAAAAGCTTTTGTAACTAATCAGTATGGCTGTAGTTTAATAAAGCGTTGAAAACTGTATAATATTTTGGGCTAAAGCCCAGTAAGTAACACATCACTAACCCCAGGCTTAAGCCTGGGGTTATGAAATTCCTATTAATATTGGGCTTTAGCCCGATATTTTTATACATGTTATTTTAAACCAAAGCCATCAGTGTTTTTATATTACTGATTTTATGCTTATTGCAAGTTTGAAATCGTTTTTATAGTTTATATATAATGCTTTATAAGTTATTAATTATAGACTGATTAGTTACAAGCTTTTTTATCTTCAATAATATTTTCATTTCCATTTTTAAACCGGGTATGAACATTGGTCTCATTTGCATTTTAACTGCTTGGAACAGAATTGGTTTTATTATACAGCCACAACAAGTTTTAGAATCAAATTGATTCGTTATAAAAAAAAAAATTAAATTTAAGTGTTTATATAAACGAAGTGTTGTAGATTTGTCACATAATATTATCTATATATACACATATCTAAAACCTGTTACATGAAAATAAAGAATATTGCAGCTATCTTCTTGATATTGTTATCGATATGGATATTGTTAAACAGCCAGTTTCAGATAGAAGTGATGATAATAGGAGTTATTTTATCATTTGTTATTTCTATAATTATGGGAAGCAGAATAACTGTTTTTAATGAATTAAAGTTTTCATTTGGATCTGTTTTTTACACAATCTGGTATCTGTTTGTTTTTCTTGCAGAATTGGTAAAATCTAACCTTGATGTGGCACGCAGGGTGCTGACACCATCTCTTCCTATTAATCCTGGAATTATTAAAACAAAAACAGTTCTAAAATCTAAAATGGGTAGAATGATTCTTGCAAATTCAATCACTCTCACTCCAGGTACGCTTACAGTTGATATAGAAGATGATATTCTTTATATTCACTGTATTGATGTTTGTTGCGAAGATATTGATAAAGCTACAGCAGCTATAGTTGATAAATTTGAAAAAATCTTAGTTAAAATATATGGTTAATACATTACTTTTTATATCGGCGATAATAATATTGTTGGCAATATTGCTGACATTTTATCGGTTTATCAAAGGCCCTACAGCCCCTGATCGTTTAGTAGCATTTGATGTGATGACGGTTAGTTCGCTTGCACTTATTGGATTAATTGCAAAATTTTCATCGCGAATTATTTACCTTGATGTTGCTATAGTGTATGGATTGCTTAGCTTTCTGGGTGTAATTATTGTTTCACGTTATTTTGAAAGGGGATTGTAATATGGGAAATATACTTGAAATTATTGGAGCAGTATTAGTTCTGTTAGGATCAGTCTTTTTATTTCTTGGAGCTTTAGGCCTGGTTCGTATGCCCGATTTATATAATCGTATACAGGCAGGAACAAAAGCATCTACTCTAGGTACATTTTTAACTTTATTTGGATTATTATTAATTATCCCTGAATGGTGGGGTAAGTTAGTATTACTCATGACATTTATATTAATAACCAATCCTGTTTCGTCTCATGTACTTGCAAGAGCCGCACATTATATTAAGATACCTTTGACTGATAAAACTGTGGCGGATTTGTTAAATAAAGAAGAGACTACTTATAAAGTAAACGAAGAAATTAAAAACGAATAATATGATTAACCTGATAATTGCAATCGTTATAGGTGTTTTGATTCTGATAATGGCAATCATTGCTGTTCATCATAAAAATATAGTTGTTGGGATAATTGCTGCCGGAGTTGTTAGTTTGTTTGCATCGATATTGTACCTGCTTTTAGCAGCTCCTGATGTTGCAATGACTGAAGCAGCTATTGGTAGTGGATTATCCACTATTATTTTCTTTTATGTTCTAAACAAAATAAAAAGACAAAATGGTTAAAAATTCATTGATATTTATCGTGTTAATTGGGTTTGCTGTTTTATTGGCCGATTTATTTGTTGGTTTTAACGGAAATACTGATTTAAACACTTTAGCAAATCATTATGCTGTATCAGGACCGGAAGAAGTTGGTTCTGCCAACCTTGTAACTGCTGTAGTTGTAACATACCGTGGTTTAGATACTCTTGGCGAAGTAACCATTTTGTTTCTGGCGGCAGCTATTGTAAGTTTTCTCCTTAAAGTTGAAGCAGGAGCAAGCCTAAACCGAAAATTAAGATCAACAAGTGAAATATTGGATACAGCATCAAGAATATTGGTGCCGGTAATATTTTTATTTGGTATATATGTTTTTATTAACGGACACTTGAGTCCTGGTGGAGGTTTTCAGGGTGGAGCAATAATAGCATCTGGTTTAGTGCTAATGTTACTTGCCCAACCTGCAAAAGAAGTTGGTCATAAATTAATCACCCTTGTTGAATCCATTTCAGGAATAAGTTTTGTTTTAATTGGTGTCGCAGGTGTTCTTTTTGCAGCAGGATTTCTCGACAACAAATTATTATCCTTAGGAAAATTCGGAACTATTTTTAGTGCAGGTGTAATTCCTATTATATACATATTTGTCGGATTAAAAGTTGGTGCTGAATTATCAGGAATAATTACTAATCTACATGAAAATCAGAACGAAGCATAATGGAAAATTTAAATCTAGAAATTATAACATTAATTACAGGAGTAATCCTTGTCCTGATTGGCATATGGGGATTGTTAACTCAAAAAAATCTAATTAAAATTGTAATTGGATTTACCTTGTTCGATACAGGTATTCATATTATTATGGTAAGTATTGGGTATGTGAAAAACCGTACTGCTCCAATCATTGATCAATCTGTAAATATAAATGATGTAGGAAATTCTGTTGTTGACCCTGTTCCACAAGCATTGGTTCTTACAGCTATTGTTATAGGACTTGGTGTTACAGCACTTATGCTTACATATGTTTTAAAAATGTATCAGAAAAGGAAATCATTAGAAATCAATAATTATAACGATCTAAAATGGTAGGACCTATATATATAATCGCAATTGCATTGGGAACAGCTTTCTCTCTTGGATTTTTCAAGAAAGCCAATAGTAATTTTTCTTTTGCATTTATGTTATTCGCAATGGCCTTTATGACTTTTATTTCGGGTCAGTGGTTGTATGCTTTTTTAACTCAGCAACAAGAAACAATACAAATTTTTACAGCAGGCTTTAAACCACCATTTTCAATTAGTTTGCAAATGGGGCTTCATGAATCAGTTTTTCTGAGCCTGATAAATATTATAGGATTACTGGCAGCGATTTATTTGTATGATCAGTTCAGGGAAAAAGGCGTTCAGATGATGATGGTTTTTGTTCTGTTATTCATGGGATTGAATGTGGTAATAATGACCAGAGATATTTTTAATCTCTTTGTCTTCCTTGAAATTGCCAGTATTGCAACAGCAGGATTAATTATATTAGATAAAAGTATTAATGCTACAAGTGCCGGATTTAAATATATTATAGCAACAGCTATTATTAGTGGGATACTGCTAATAGGAATTATTGCAATTTATTATTTCGCCGGCTCCTTATTTATTAATGATATTATTAAGCTAAATTTAATTTATGTTAAGGGCGGTGCAGTTGCTGTATTTTTAGTTTTAATCGCAATTATTCTTGAATTAAAACCTTTTCCTGCAAACGGATGGGCTTTGGATGTTTATGAAGCAGCACATCCCGGAATTGGGGCTATTATCTCTGCAGCTTCTGCATCGGCAGGAATTTTTGTTCTTGCAAAAATTTTACCAATTGTAGGAGATTCAGGGTATTATATTATAGGCCTGATTGGAATCATTACTTTCCTTGGTTCAAATTTATTGGGATTGAAACAGGATAAAGCAAATCGTTTATTAGGTTACTCATCAATTGGGCAAATAGGATTGCTATTAACAATAATTGGTTTAACTCCATATCTTGGCGATAAAACTTTATTTATTGCTTTTGGAGTTTTAATATCTCATGCCCTTGCAAAAGCAGGATTATTTTGGTTAGCAGGAATAGTTAATTCTGAATATATAAAAGGATGGGCGGCTATCAGAAGAAATCCGCTTTTATTGGTATTGATGGGAACATTCATATTTGCTTTAGTTGGCTTCCCTCCATTTCCTTCTTTCTTTGCAAAATGGGAGCTAATTATGCAGCTTGCAAATAACGATAAGATTATTTGGTTAGCACTAATTCTCATTGGATCATTTATCGAAGGAATATATCTATTCCGTTGGTTCGGTTATGCAATAAAAGAGAAGAATGAAGATCTTCCGGAATTTCCAATAAAACTGAACAAAGTAATTCCTGTAAGCATAGTAGCTGCTGGCTTATATCTTATTGGTTATTATACAGGTTTGGCAATTCCTGAAGCAGCAATTATTAATTATATACCATTATTATTTATTGTTATCATATTTGCATTAGATTTTTTGCCTGCTTATGTCAAAAATTCTATTTCAATTATTGGTTTAGCATATTATTCATATACTATAATTCCAGCCTACTTTGAAAATGATATGTTAAGATTCATTTTTGTTGTTATATTTTTGGTTGGAGGTATCTTAACTTTTATTGCAGGATATGCATATAAAGGAAAAAGAAGAGGTTTTTATCCGGTTGCATTGATAATGTATGTTGGTTTGGTACAAATAATACAAGCTGAAAATTTATTGCAATTTTTCTTTGGTTGGGAATTAATGACAGCAGGCTCATACTTTTTGATAATACGTGGAAAAAAATCAATGGCACATGCATTAAGCTATATGTTGTTTTCTATGGGAGGTGCATATTTAATTCTTGCTGGATTTGCTTTGGCGCAGCAAGGACAAATGTCATTGTCATTAGATGTATTAAGCTCTCTTTCTAATAACGTCTTTATTATTATTAGCTTGCTAATGATTGGGTTTTTGACCAAAACTGCTACTCTTGGATTACACATTTGGTTACCGGGAGCTCATGGCGAAGCTGAAAGTGATGTTTCTCCAATGGTCTCGGCGATTTTACTTAAAGCAGGTGTTTTTGGCTTGATAATATTATTAACCTCAACCATTAAGAATATTGAAACTGTTAGTATTGTTTATATTCTTGGATGGTTAGGTGCAATTACTGCATTAATAGGAAATTTAGGAGCTGCTTTTCAAGAAGATGCTAAGCGTTTATTAGCTTATTCTTCAATAGGTCAGCTTGGTTATATTGTATTTGGTCTTGCTATGATGACCCATTTGGGTTGGTTAACAGCATTCACTTATACTATTAATCACTTTATGTACAAAGCAATATTGTTCTTAACTATTGGAGCAGTTGTGCTTAGAGTTGGTACACATAATATGTATGAAATGGGTGGGTTGATTAAAAAAATGCCATTTGCTTTTATTGCTGTATTAATTGGTATTATTGCTTTAGCTGGAGTACCTCCATTGTCAGGTTTTACTGGAAAATGGTTATTATATAATGCTGTTATATTAAAAGGTTGGTATTTTCAGGGAGCTATTGCATTTTTTGCTGGAATTATAGCATTTTTATATCTGTTTAAATTGATTAGTTCAATATTTTTAGGCCAATTGAAAGATAATCATCGTAATGTGAAAGAAATTTCTATATGGTTTATAATTCCAATTTATATTTTAATAATAGGTTTAATGATTTTTGCAGCTAAACCGGAATTAATATTACAACCTATGGGAGATATTATTGCTCAATATTTTCCTGATGGAAGACTTAATTGGGATGGAGGACTTGCCACAACTCCTATTGGTAATTGGCATGGTACTCATATAATGATTATTATTGGTGTAATGTTTATGTTACTTCTAACTTGGCTAGTGGTACTTAGTAGAAAAGCTCAGAAAGTAAAACAATTTAATATTGTATATTCCGGAGAACGTCCATTTACTCCCGAAACAACACATATTTCATATAATATTTTTGCCGGTTATAATAAAGCTTTAGGGTTTCTTGTTATGCCATGGATTACTAACTTCTGGAACTTTATGAGTGATATAATTCATGATACTGCAGGATTTGTGAGGAGAATATATAGTGGAAATGGACAGACATATTTGGCTCACATAATAATATATATAGTAGTAGTTTATTTTGTGTTTTTTAATTAAGCATTTCTGTAAAAACATACAAAAATATGAATATAGATTTCAATAAATTGTTTTTCACTTTTCTTGGGCTAATAATTGTCCTGAATTGGGGATTGTTAATGAGTGCCATAATGAGAAAAATAGGTGCACGTGTTGCTAAAAGACATGGAATTCCGTTGTTTCAACCATGGATTGACTTAGTTAAAAATTATGCGATTCGCTCACAAATTACACATGGTGTAATGTTTTATCTAGGACCTGTTTTTAGATTATCAGGAGGAGTTGGTTTATTCCTTTTTATGCCAATGGTTTTTGGTTCAGATCTTTGGACTAATTTTTCTTTTAAAGGAGATTTAATTCTTATTTTGTATTTTCAGTTTTTCGGAATGCTTGGAATGGCTCTTGGAGCAGGTGAAGGAGGTCAGCCTCACTCTTTTATTGGTATTAGCAGAGGACTATCACAGTTTACTACAATTGAGGTTCCTATGACTTTGGCTGTTATTGCTATAGCTGTTCAGTATCAAACATTATCAATTTCTGATATTGTTGCAGCGCAACAAGGAGGAATAATGAATTGGACAGTATTTACTAATCCTTTTGCTACTGCAGCAGCAATGTTGTCGGTGCTTGGTGCATTTGGGCATTCTCCATTTAACTTAGTTAAAGCACCAAACGAAATTCCAATTGGACCTCCTACAGAATATCATGGTACTTACTTAGGTGTTTTGAGAACCAATGCAGCAATACTTCATGTTGTTGAGGCAGTTTTGTTTATGAATTTATTTTTTGGAGGAGCAACCTCCTGGATTGAATTAATTGTTAAATCCTTTTTAATATATTTCTGGTCAGTATTTGTTGGAATGGTATTTCCTCGTTTCAGAATAGAACAATCAATTGTATGGTTTCTGAAGATACCGTTAGTATTAGGGATTATTGCAATTATTTTACTTTAATCAAT
>DAOWML010000032.1 GCA_030643125.1 Bacteroidales bacterium | reverse complement strand
CAAAATCTGCATAAATATTGATCATCTTTTCTGTTTCTTCAATAGCTTCATGTTTTGTTGCGTGTGCTGTATGCCCTTCTTGCCATAAAAATTCAGAAGTTCTTAAAAATAATCGGGTTCTCATTTCCCATCTAACAACGTTAGCCCACTGATTTATTAATATTGGTAAATCTCTATACGACTGAATCCAATTTTTGTATGTATTCCATATTATTGTTTCAGAAGTAGGCCTTACAATTAATTCTTCTTCTAATTTTGCTTCAGGATCAACAATGATTTTGTTTGTTTTTTCATCAGTTTTAAGCCTGTAATGAGTAACAACGGCGCATTCTTTGGCAAATCCATCAACATGGCTGGCTTCTTTTGAAAAAAAGGATTTTGGTATAAAAAGAGGGAAATATGCATTTAAATGTCCTGTATCTTTAAACATTTTATCTAATGCTGCTTGTATTTTTTCCCAGATTGAAAAGCCATAAGGTTTGATTACCATTGCCCCGCGTACTGCTGAGGTTTCAGCTAAATCTGCTTTTACTACTAGGTCGTTATACCATTGGGAGTAATTTTCTTTTCTTTTTGTTAGTGTTTTAGCCATGTTATGGTATGATTTTTGCTTGTTTTTTAATGGTTTTATAAAAATTTTAGAGCTGCAAAATAACGAAATTAATTATTAAAATATAACTAAACAGGAGGTTCATTATGAAAACAAAAATTTATTTTCTTTTTTTCTTATCAATAGTGTTGGCCTCATGTTCATCATTACAACAAACTACTGTGAATGACGATATATATTATTCGCCAAAAGATGAGGTGGTTGCAAGTAATGATGTTTATGCTAATCCAACTTACGATAAGAATCAGACAATTTTTAGTAAAAAATACGATAAAGAGATATCAGATATTCTTGAAGATGAATCGAAAGGAGAAATAGATACTGTGATTTATGAAAATGAGGATGAATACGAAAATCCTTATGAAAGTATTATGGTTGATAGTTACGAGGAAGCATACCAACGAAGATTTGATGCAAAGAGAAGCCCTTATTATGGAATGAATAATTATTATAATATTTATTTTTCAGATGATTATTGGTATGCACAGGCATATTTTAATGATCCTTTCTATAATGTGATAATTGTTGGTGATCAGATTTGGGTTGAACCTTATTGGATGACTTCTTCATTTGGATATAGATATTCATGGTATAATTACGGTTATCCATATTATTATGGTTCATATTATTATCGACCTTATTATAGTTCGTATTATTATCCATATTATAGCCCATATTACAGTTGTTACCCTTATTACCCTTATTATCCTAATGATAATTATGTTAGTTCTTCTTTTCATTCATACAGGCAAAGGACTTTGGCTGTAACGTCCGGTGCGCGTTCATCTATTGGTAGAGCATCAAGAGAATTACCAGAATCATATGTTGGTAGAGATATTAGATCAACAAGTACTGTAAAATCAGGAATAGACAGGCAGTCTGCTCGTACAGCAAGATCGGGTGAAGTACGAACAACAACCAGAACAGGAGAAAATAATTTTGCCGGTGAAACAATCAGGGTTCGTGAAACAAGTAGAGATAGAACAGGAACAAGTGTTAGAACAGCAAACGGACAGGACCGATCAGGAGTAGCTTCCACGAGCAATAGAAATTATACAAGACCTCAACAAGCTACACGATCTACCTATAATAGTCCTACACGTTCTGCTACTCGTTATAACAGACCTGAGAGTACAAATGTAAGTTCAGGAAGGAGTTATTCAGGTGTATCAAGAACGTCTACATCTTCACCAAACCGATCAAGTACAACAAGATCGGGTAGTTCATATACACCAAGTAGATCAAGCGGATCGTCAGGCAGTTCGGGTTCAGTTAGGAGTTCTGGATCATCAACTAGATCTTCAGGAAGCTCAGGATCTGTAAGGAGTTCTGGATCATCACGAAGTTCAGGGTCTTCATCAGGAAGCTCAGGTTCAAGTGGAAGTTCTAGATCAAGTAGTGGAAGTAGTAGAGGAGGTAGGAGATAGTAAATCATAATTCTATTTGTACAACTAATAAAGAAAGTAATATGAAAAAGATATTTTTAATTTTTATAATTGGGTTAATTGCAAACACCTTAATATATTCTCAATCTGTTTATGTTGATAATGCTTTTAAATTTTCATCTAATGATTATGGTGGAACTGCACGTTTTGTAGGAATGGGAGGCGCATTTGGCGCATTAGGAGGTGATTTTTCTTCAATAGCAATAAATCCTGCCGGATTAGGTGTATACAATAGATCTGAATTAGTGTTTTCTCCGGGGATGAGTTATAACTCGAATTCGTCAACTTATATTAATAATACAATTGATGATAATGGATATGCTATTAATTTAAATAATATGGGGCTTGTAAATTCGTATAATTTAGAAAATTCTGACACAAGATGGGTCAATTTTAATATTGGTGTAGGATTTAACCGAACAACAGATTTAAATAATAATATACAATTCCAGGGAGTTAATAATTCATCTTTAATGGAAACTTTTATTAGTGAAGCTAATGCTACAACAACTAATCCTTATGATTTAGATGGGATGTATGAGTTTCTAATTTGGGATGCATATATAATGGAACTTGATACTAATATTATTCCAAATGAATTTTATAGCGAAATTACAGATGAAATATTTAGCGATCCTGCTAATTTTGAAATTAATCAACGAAAAATAATTCAAACAGAAGGTTCTATAAGTGAATTCAATTTTTCTTTTGGAGCTAATTATGCACATAAATTATATATTGGAGCGAGCATAGGAATAACACGATTAAGATATGAACAATATGCATCGCATTACGAGAGTGAAACTTCCGGTTTACAAATCCCTTTTATAAATGCATTTGATTTCAAGGAAAATTCAACAACCAGAGGTACAGGTTTTATATTTAAATTTGGAACAATTTATAAACCTACGGATTATTTAAGGCTGGGAGCTTCCTTGCATTTACCTACATTTTATGATTTAGATCAAAAGTTCTATAATTCAGCATCCGGATATTTT
Source organism: Bacteroidales bacterium (assembly GCA_030643125.1). GTDB lineage: Bacteria > Bacteroidota > Bacteroidia > Bacteroidales > UBA12077 > UBA12077. The sequence goes on along the minus strand of DAOWML010000032.1, from coordinate 9,439 downwards.
GATAGTGGCACTTCTGAATATTCAAGATCACCGGTGCAAACATATAAGTATAGTTTAAATACACCTCTTAGAGCTGTCGGTAGTGTAGGATTTCAGATAGGTAAAATTGCATTAATTGATGTGGACTATGAATATGTTGATTATTCCACAATGAAATTAGATGACAGGGATAATAGTCTGGGTGTTATTGAAGACAATAATGATATTAAATCGATATTTCAAGAAACTCACAATATAAGAGCAGGTGCTGAATTCAGGTATGGTACACTTTATTTTAGAGCGGGAGGAAGATATTCAACAAGTCCATATGCAGATATTGAAGGCGCTCTAAATTCTGATTATGAAAAAATCACCTTGTCGGGTGGATTAGGTTACAGAGAAAAACACTTTTTTGTTGATTTTGCATTTGCACAAACAACTTATAATTATAATATGATTGCTTATGATTTGAGCCCTTATTATAACGATTTCGACTTCTCTGATAATGAACAGGCATCCATTGATCATAAACTAAATAATTTTATTTTAACTTTTGGAATTAAATTTTAATTTGGGATTACAATTTTAGGTTGGGTTTTTACATTAAGACTGTTCATCTATAATATTTGAACAGTCTTTTTTTATTATCATTTTTGGTGTAAAATTGTATATTTATGTATTTTAATATTTAATGCTAAAATTCTTTGAGTATTAGTAGTTAAATATATATTTTCGTATCCTGTAAATTAGCAAGTGATTATCTTTTAAATCACTTCTATAAGTAAAACAAATATTATGAGTGCTAAAGATCCACAAAACTCTGATCCTGTTCAAGATGAACAGCTAAATGAAAATTCTGAATTGAATGAAAATAATAAAATTACAAATTCAGAAAAGGGAAAAATAAAAAAAGAAGAACCTGAAACTTCAGAAAAGGAAGAATCAAGTGAATTAACTGAGGAGGAATCTAAGAACGTAGATTCGAAAGAGGATGATTCAAATGATGAAATTAAAGAGCAGAAAGATGATAATTCTGAAACTTCAGAAAAGGAAGAATCTAACAAAGTAGATTCGACAGAGGATGATTCAAATGAGGAAATTAAAGATCCTAAAGATGATAACTCTGAAACTTCAGAAAAGGAAGAATCAAGTGAATTAACTAAAAAGGAACCTAACAATGTAGATTCGACAGAGGATGATTCAAATGAGAAAATTGAAGAGCAGAAGAAAGATGATTCAGAAGATGTAGTAGTGGAACCTGAATCTGTCAGCATATCTTCCGATTTAACTGCTGTAGGTAGTCAGGAAGATTCCGCAGGGGGGGAAGAAAAAATTGATATTGATTATACAAAATTAAGTAGGGAAGATTTAGTTAAGGAACTAAATAATATTATAGATAAGGACTCAATTAATGAGATACGTAGAGAGGTTGAGGCAATAAAAGCTAGTTTTTATAAAAAACAAAAATCTTTAAATGAGAAAAAGCGCAAAGAGTTTTTAGCTGAAGGTGGTGATATTGAAGATTTTGCTCCAGTAGAAGATCCTCTTGAAACAGAACTAAAGGAATTATTTAAAAGATACAGAAGGTTTAAAGCTGATTATAACCGACAACTTGAGAAAGTTAAAGATGTAAATTTAGAAAAGAAGTACGAAATTATTGAGGTACTTAAGGAATTAGTAAACAAGGATGAGTCAATAGGAGATACATTTAAAGAGTTTAGGGAGTTACAAAAACTCTGGAAAGATATAGGACAGGTTCCTCAACAAAAATTAAAAGACCTTTGGAATACTTATCATCATCATGTTGAAAAGTTCTATGATTATGTAAATATAAATAAAGAACTTCGTGATTTGGACCTCAAGAAAAATCTTGAAATTAAAACAGGATTATGTGAAAAATCTGAAAAGTTAATTGAAGAAACATCTGTAGTTACCGCGTTTAAAACTTTACAAAAATTTCATAATCAATGGAGAGAGATAGGCCCTGTTCCTAATGATCAAAAAGATATATTATGGGAGCGATTTAAAGAGGCAACAAGAATAATAAATAAACGGCATCAGGATTATTTTAAAAATTTGAAAGACGAACAAAAAAGTAATCTTGAGAAGAAAGAAAAATTATGCGAGCAAGCAGAGGAAGTGTCAGAAAAGGAATTGAGCTTTCATAAAGATTGGACAGATCAAACTACGTCAATAATTGAATTGCAAAAAGTATGGCGTACAATAGGTTTTGCACCTAAAAAAGATAATAATAAAATTTATGCACGTTTTAGAAATGCTTGTGATAAGTTTTTTGGTAAGAAACGTGAATTTTATGCTCAAAATAAGGAGCAGCAAGATGAAAATCTTAATAAGAAGATAGAACTTTGCGAAAAAGTTGAGTTATTAAAAGATAGTACAGATTGGAAAAAAACAACGAAGGATTTAATAAATCTACAAAAAGAGTGGAAGGAAATTGGACCGGTATCAAGAAAACAATCTGATAAAGTTTGGAAAAGATTCCGTGCAGCTTGCGATCATTTTTTTAATAGCAAATCGGAATATTATGTCAATATTGAACAGGAGTTCGAGAAGAACCTTAAATTGAAACAGGAAATTATTGAAAACGTTGTAAATTACCAGTTTGTTAATGATGTAAATGTAAATTCTGCTGCGCTCAAAAAATTTCAGGAAGATTTCACTGAAGTAGGTTTTGTGCCTTACAAAATGAAAGACAAAATTCAGAACGCATTTAGAGAGGAGCTAAATAAACAATTTGACAAGTTAAAGGTTGATGATAGCGAAAAGAATTTATTAAAATTTCAAAATAGGTTAGAAACACTTCAACATAAGCCAAAATCTTCAAATAAGATTAAATATGAACGCGATAAGTTTTTTAATAAAATTAATAAACTTGAAAATAATATATCCTTGTGGGAAAATAATATAGGATTTTTCTCTGCAGGTTCTGATGAAGCAAAAGAAATGCTGAAAGAATACCATGCAAAGATTGAAAGTGCGCATAAGGAAATTATTTTGTTAAAAGAAAAAATCAGAATGATTGATCGTACAGATTCAGAGTAATAGAATTTTGGTTTAATATTAAAAAAATAAAAGTTTTGACTACTACAAAATATATATTTGTTACAGGAGGAGTTACTTCTTCGTTAGGTAAAGGGATTATTTCGGCTTCATTAGCTAAATTATTACAAGCACGAGGGTATTCTGTAACTATTCAAAAATTTGATCCATATATAAATGTTGATCCGGGAACACTAAATCCGTATGAACATGGTGAGTGTTATGTAACCGAAGATGGAGCAGAAACTGATCTTGATTTAGGCCATTACGAGAGGTTTATAAACCTTCCTACTACGCAGGCAAATAATGTAACAACAGGTAGAATATATCAGACTGTTATTAATAAGGAACGTCGTGGTGATTATCTTGGCAAAACAGTTCAGGTAATTCCTCATATTACCGATGAAATTAAAAGAAATATTAAACTGCTAGGTGAGAAACATAATTACGATATAGTAATAACTGAGATTGGTGGTACCGTAGGAGATATTGAATCATTACCGTATATTGAAGCAGTTCGTCAGTTAAAGTGGGAACTGGGCTCACAAAATAGTTTAGTTGTGCATTTAACATTAGTTCCATATTTAGCTGCATCAGGCGAATTAAAAACAAAACCTACTCAACATTCTGTTAAGGTTATGTTGGAGAATGGTGTTCAGCCGGATGTTTTGGTTTTAAGAACCGAGCATCCTTTAAATATTGATATCAGAAAGAAAGTAGCACTTTTCTGTAATGTTAATATTGAATCGGTAATTGAATCGATTGATGTATCTACTATTTATGAAGTTCCACTTTTAATGAAAGAAGAGAAACTGGATATTACAGTTCTTAAAAAATTAAACTTGACTGAAAACGAAGAACCTAAGCTGGAAAAGTGGAGACAATTTATTAATAAGCTTAAAAATCCTAAAAAGGAAATAACTGTTGGTTTAATTGGTAAGTATATTGAATTGCCCGATTCATATAAGTCTATTATGGAGTCGCTTATTCATGCCGGTTCAGTAAATCAATGTAAAGTAAATGTAGAGTGCATTCATTCAGAAAAAATTACTGATGCAAATGTAGCTGATAAATTAAAAGGAGTACAAGGTATTATTGTTGCTCCCGGGTTTGGTCAACGTGGTATTGAAGGAAAAATTATTGCTGCAAAATATGTTCGTGAAAATAATGTTCCTTTTTTAGGAATTTGCCTGGGAATGCAATGTGCTGTGATTGAATTTGCAAGAAATGTGCTCGGATTAAAAGATGCAGATTCTACAGAAATGAGTAAAATAACTATAAATCCGGTTATTGATTTAATGGAAGAGCAAAAAGGAGTTACAGAAAAAGGTGGCACAATGAGATTAGGTGCTTATCCTTGTGACATAAAAAAGGGGAGCAAAGTATTTGAAGTTTATAATCAGGAACAGATTCAGGAAAGACACAGGCATCGTTATGAATTTAATAATGCTTATCTCGATAAATTTGAAAAAGCAGGGATGAAACCTGTAGGATTTAACCCGGATACAGATTTGGTAGAAATAATGGAAATACCAAAACATAGGTGGTTTATTGGAGTCCAGTTTCATCCTGAATATAAAAGTACGGTGGTTAACCCGCATCCTTTATTTGTAAATTTTGTAAAAGAAATTTGTAAAGAATAATTAAAAGAAACTAATATAATGGCAAGTTAACTTGCTTAATATGCTTAATAAAAAATTAAAAGAGAAAGAATAAAATGGATAGGAATTCGATTATTGGAATCATTATAATTGCAGGTATTTTAATTCTTTGGACAACTTTAAATAAGCCGTCAAAAGAAGAGATTGAAGCTGCAAAATATAAGAAAGACTCATTAGAGTTGGTTCATCAACAACAAATAGTTCAACAGGAAAAAGTACAAGCTACGCAAATTCAAGACACGCAAATTGAAGTTGCAACTGAAGCCTATGTTGATAAAAGTCAGTTGAGAAGCATGTATGGTAGTTTTGCTGAATCTGCAGAAGGTAAACAAGAATTTACTGTACTTGAAAATGAACTATTAAAAATAAAAGTCAGTAATAAAGGAGGTAGGATATATTCTGTAGAGTTAAAAGAGCATAAAACTTATTCACAAAAGGTTCTTAAATTATTTGATGGCGACTCAACAGTTTTTGGACTAAATTTCTTTTCAGAAAACCGAAGTATTATTACAAATGACTTGTTTTTTGTGCCTTCTGAGGTATCGAAAAACTCGGTTAAAATGCGATTGTTTGCCGGTGATAACAGGTATATTGAGTATGTTTATACTTTGAATCCTGAAAGTTATATGGTTGATTTTGACATAAACTTTGTTGGAATAAACGAAGTTATTGCAAGTAACATAAATGTTATCGACTTAAAGTGGGCATTATATTCACCACAACAAGAAAAAGGGGCTAAAAATGAAAGTATGTATACTACTGTTGGTTATAAATATTACCAGGACGAAGTAAATACCTTAACCTCAAGAAGTAAAGATGAAAATAAAGAAGAGCTAAATACGAAACTGAGATGGATATCGTTTCAACAGCAGTTCTTTTCTTCAATTTTAGTGGCTGATAATTATTTTTCTAATGCAATTATTGAATTTACAAATATTGAGAATTCTGATAAGTATCTGAAATATTTTGAATCAACAATAGGTATACCATTTGAATATGCTCCAAAATCTACAGTTCCATTATCATTTTATTTTGGCCCGAATCATTATACAACTTTAAAAAAACAGGATCTTGGATTTGAACAAATTATTCCGCTTGGTTGGGGGATTTTTGGTTGGATAAACAGATTTGCAGTTATACCTGTATTTAATTTCTTAGATAATTTTATTACAAATTACGGCCTTATCATCTTAATATTAACCATAATGATTAAGGTAGCATTATTCCCTCTGACATATAAGTCTTACCTGTCAACAGCTAAAATGCGTGTTCTTAAACCGGAGATTGATGAGATAAGTAAGAAGTTTCCGAAGAAAGAAGATTCTATGAAAAAGCAACAAGCTACAATGGCAATGTATAAGAAAGTAGGAGTAAGCCCAATGGGAGGTTGTATTCCAATGTTAATACAGATGCCTATTTTATTTGCTATGTTCAGGTTTTTTCCTACATCATTTGAGTTAAGACAAAAAGCATTCCTGTGGGCTGATGATTTATCTTCTTATGATTCAATATTAGATTTGCCATTTACAATTCCGGCCTATGGCGATCATATAAGTTTATTTACTATTTTAATGGCTGTAGCTTTAATCTTTTCATCAAGACTTAATACAGGGCAGATGAATGATACAAACCAGCAAATGCCGGGTATGAAATTTATGATGACTTATATGATGCCTGTGATGATGTTGGTTTTCTTTAATAATTATTCAGCAGGATTGAGCTATTATTACTTTTTATCGAATGTAATAACATTAGGACAAACCGTATTTATAAGACGATTTGTTGATGATGAAGCAATTCTAAAAAAATTGCATGAAAATAAAAAGAAGGTAGTGAAAAAGTCTAAATGGCAAGAACGACTTGAAGCAGCTGCAAAACAAAAAGGGTATAAACCGCCAAAAAAGAAATAAATTATAATCTATTATAAATTGTAAGAAGGTTGAATTTTAATTAATTCAGCCTCCTGTTTTCCGAGTAAAATATTACTTAAAATTATAAGTGCTTAAATATCAATAAACACACATAATTAGTTTTGCTTAATTGGGTGTCCCGTTGTATATTTAGAGATGTTTGTACGTAAGAAGAAAAATAAAAGCGGAAGTACTAGTATCCAAATAATTAAAAAGCTTAAAGGAAAATACAAAGTTGTAAAAACTCTTGGTTCTTCTAAAGATAAGGAAGAAATAAAAGAATTATACAACCAAGCCCAAGAAGCTATTCCCAAAATGTTTAATCAACTTACGTTTTATGAAGAAAAGATTACTTCACCCAATATACGTGAGTTAAACAATGACAGTATTCGTGTAATTGGTCCAGAATTGATATTTGGAAAGATATTCAACTATATCGGGTTTAATAAGATCAAAGATGAGTTATTCAAAGATTTGGCTATTTCACGAATAACTCATCCAGGAAGTAAATTGCAACTTTCAGAATATTTGCAGGAAAATAACAATAAAGATATTTCTGCTGATGCAATATATTATTTTCTTGATAAACTAAACACAAAATATAAAACCCAAATCGAAGAGATTTCTTTTACATACACAAAGAAACTACTAAATGGAAAGATTGGGATTGTTTTTTATGATATGACGACCATCTATTTTGAAAGCAGCCAGCCTGATGAACTAAGGATGCCAGGTTTTTCAAAAGACGGAAAGCATCAGCAACCACAAATATTCTTAGGACTTCTGGTAGGAAAAAACGGTTATCCAATTGGGTACGATATTTTCGAAGGGAATACCTATGAAGGACATACTCTAATTCCTATTTTAGAACGTTTTCAAGCCCGTTTTCAGCTTGATAAACCAATCGTTGTGGCTGATGCCGGATTGTTATCGAAAGATAACCTTAAAGCCCTGAAAGAAAATGGATATACATTTATTCTTGGAGCACGAATAAAGAACGAAAGCAAAACAATAATACAGAGAATAGGGCAACTTGAGCTTCCTGATGGACAAATTGCAAGAATAAGAAAAGACGACAATACAACACTTTTTGTAAGCTATTCAAGAAAGCGAGCTAAAAAAGATTTATCAAATCGAGAGCGTGGATTAAAACGACTAGAAAAGAATCTAAATGCTGGCAGGTTAACAAAAAGCAATATTAATAACAGAGGTTACAATAAATACCTTAACATGCAAGGAGAACTCAAAATCGCAATAGATTATGAAAAATTTGAAGCTGATAGTAAATGGGATGGATTAAAGGGATATATAACGAACACTAATCTTTCTGGAAATGATGTTATTGATAACTATAATAATCTTTGGAAAATTGAGAAAGCTTTTAGAATATCAAAAACTGATTTAAAAATTAGGCCAATTTTTCACAGATTGAGAGACCGAATAGAAGCTCATATCTGCATTTCGTTTGTTTCCTTTGTATTGTATAAAGAGTTAGAAAGAATATTAAGTCAGGATAAAACTGGAATTTCTATCAATAAAGCTATTAAACAAATTAAGAAAATGTTTGGGATTAGAGTAGAAATAACTTGCGACCAATTTCAAACAATACACCTAAAAAACAATGAGATGCAACAAAGAATTGTTGATCTAATAAATGCTAATTTCTAAAAACGGGTGTCTTTTTCGGAAAACAGGAGCATCCGGAACAATTTGTTTCGGATGCTTTTTTATAATAAACCGTTATTACTTCAAGTTTTCTTCCTCAAATCTCACACTCTATTTGCTTTCTGTAAATTAATTCTTATACCGAATTCAGGTTAATACTTCTGTCCAGGTGAAATATTTATTAAAACTATTTTTTATATCAATTTTACAGTTGAAAATTCCAAAAACGGCAGATCCACTACCAGACATCGACGAATAAATTGCACCTAAATTATAAAACTTTGATTTTATTCTTTCAATTTCAGGGTGATCATTAAAAATAGAATCTTCAAAATCATTCTTTATTGTTTCTTTCCATTTTTCTACGGGTTGTTTAATTAACTCAGAAAGACTTATTTCAGGCTTTTTAGGAGATATTTTCGAATAGGCTTTAGCAGTATTAACATGAATTCCGGGATAAACTATTACCAGAAAACATCCCCTTAAACTCAGGTCAATTGGTTTTAAAATATTGCCTTTTTCTGAGGCAAATGTTGGTTTGTTTATAATAAAAAACGGGCAGTCACTTCCAATTCGTTCTGCATATTTTATAAGTGTATTATCATCTAAGGTAAGATTCATAATCGAATCGACCGCTTTTAATGTAAATGAAGCATCGGAAGAACCACCACCCAAACCGGCACCAAATGGAATTATTTTATGTAAATGAACATTAATGGGCTCTAGTGAAAAATCGTTATTTAACTTCTGATATGCCTTATAACAAAGATTTGAATCAAATTTTTCATTTTCAATAGTTAAACCTGTATTTTCAAAGTTAATCTTATCCTTAGAAATATTAATTTCTAAAATATCCGATAATCCAATAGGATAAAAGATTGTTTCTATATCATGAAATCCATCGGGTCTTTTATTTATAATATTTAAACCGATATTGATTTTAGCATTTGGGAAACTTATCATCTATTTTAAGTTAAGATCAAACACAAATTTACAATTTTACTATTAATATGCTTAATGAATAACTAATTAACAATTGTTAATAACTATCGTTGATAAAAAACCCACAGAAAATAAAAATTAATATTCAATTTTATGATTGTATTCTTACCTTTGATATCCCGAAAAATGAGATAAAAAATGGCAGGCAATACAAAAAACTTT
>DAOWML010000251.1 GCA_030643125.1 Bacteroidales bacterium | reverse complement strand
TATTCATCGAATTAGATAGACGAGGACAAGATGATTATGTGAATTACAACTCAATGGAAAATAAAGAGGTAGAAGAATATATTGAAGAATTTGGTTTTGTAAAAGCAAATGGTTCGATATCCGACGTAAAGATTTTTACCGAGAGCTCAGATATTCCACATGTAAACCTTTCTACAGGATATTATTACGAACATACCTCAAAAGAGATTCTAAAAATAGACGAATATGACATTATTAAAGAAAGACTTATTAATATTCTAGTAGATCCTCCAACATTTAATGTTAAAGCTTCTGAGGGTAAAAGTAAATACGGGTCATATAAAAACTTACACCCGATATTTTGGAGTGAAAAATACCTGAAGGGTAATCTAGAAAGTATGAAACTTAATAATACAGAAAATGCATTGCTATCTTATGGTGGAGGAGTTGATGTTAATTATCATGTTTCCAAACGCTGGAGCATTCAGTCAGGATTGTACTTTTCAAGAATTGGTCAGGTGAATAACGATGCATTAAATTTCAAGCAGGAAAATGATGAATACCTTTTATATTCAATAAATACTTCAACTGGAGATATTAATATTGCCTTCGAAAAAGTACCAAATGATATTCGGAAAATAAATCCACAAAAAGATACAATTGGAGCAGTCGACATTGGAAATGTTAAGATTATCCAAAATTTTGATCTTTTTGAAGTACCTGTAATGATTAAGTACAGCGTTCTAAATAAACGCTTTGGTATTGACCTATCAGGTGGTTTAAGCCCTGCCTACGTGGTCAATAACAACACATATTTAGAGGTGGACAACAATAAACATGATATTGGTAGTTCTGAAAACTTAAATCCAATAATTGTTAATACAACATTTGCGCTTGGACTAAATTATGGAATCACGAAGAAGCTTACAATCAACTTTGAACCTACTTTTAAATATTCGTTAAGTCCGATTAATAAGAATAGCGAATTTTATTATCATCCATATTATTTTTCGTGGTATACAGGAATTAGGTATAATTTCTAAGAACATTAATTCAGGCTCATTTACCATACTTATTTTTGATAATTTATTAATCCTTTAATTGATTTCCCGTTGTAATAATGAATATCATAAATTATACCAATTGTTATTTGATCATGAACATTTGGGTGCGCAATAAAATTGCTGCCTTCTTTCTGGCACATTCAATATACATCGGTATCAACTCCCGCATGTACAGGATAATCTCAAAATGCACAATAAAGGTACATTTTGAAGGAGAATAGGAATAACTGTGCCATAGGCACTCCTTTGGAGGAATTGTACTATACTTCTATATTAATACGTGCACGAGAAAAGTAAGAACAATAAAAAATCCTGCTCATTTTACCGAACAGGATCTATACGAAATATTATAAATATTTTTTTATCTTCTTCTTCTCATGGGTAATCGACCAGGATAACGTCCTCTGGTTGACGAACCTCTGCTACCGTAAACAGAAGCTTTTTTAAAACTGTATATATAATATGTTAATCCTACACAAACATAAGAATAGTAATCATTGTTATCATTTTTTGCCAAATCATCTATTTTATCATTTCCTGCCTGACGCATTGAAAATTCAGTTGTAATTCTTATTTTATCAGATACCTTATAAAACATCCCCATTCCAAAAAAGTATACAAACTCTGGAGTTCCTGTATCTTCAATATTAACTTCCAATTCTTCTTGCGATCGGTCCCATTGAGTAGTTTTAAACTTAAACTGCCCTAAACCACCTAATAATTCAAGACCAACTTTCGACATATTATATGGAGAAAATATATTGATCAAATTAAACCGGGCGTGAAGATTATATTCTGCAAATGTAGATTCAAATGAAATTTTATTAGTACTATTCGCACCCTTCAGCTTTCCAAATAATAATTGCCCTGATATACCAATTTTATCATCCAGAAAGTATTTGGTAGCAATCAAACCATAAGCAGGTCCACTTTCCTTCGTTAACTTTTTAGAAATCTCTGTGTCAAATTTACTCAAATCACCAAAGAAAGAAGAAATACCAAAATTTGCATTTATTGCCCAGCTATCCAAAAATCCGGACCTGCGTTTTCCTCCCCATGATTGAGCATCCATTGATTGTGGAATAAGAATACAAAGAACTAACACTAATAATAGTGCAATTCTTTTTCCTTTATTTACGATTCTAAAATTTGAAGTCATTTTCATAATATTCTCTATATTAAACTTATATTTAAATCGAAAAGTTACATTATTCGGTCTCTTATCTGAATAAATTATAACTATCTACGTCTAATTAACTTCGATTTCATTCCCATTTTTCTAAAATATCTGGGGTCTCTAGGCTTATTATTAATTTTATAGGTTAATCCTAAACTCAAATAAGCATAGTAATCATAATCCTTATTACCCTTTGTCCCATCAAGCCGGTCATTATAAATCATTCTTGATGTTATTTCAAGATTGATATCAAAGGTGTGATTGATTTTATAAAATACACCTGCTCCTAACAGATAAAGGAACTCCGGTGAATCAGTATCAACCACCCTGTCGTCCTGATTCGGATCGTTGTATGATAATGTGGAATTGAATTTAAATTGTCCAAGGCCAAACTTTAAGTATGGGAAGAAATGGGCGTCATTCTTAGGAATGAGGATATTTAATAGATTAAAGGTCATACTAAACGAATACTCCATTATATCAGCATCAAATCTTGATTTACTGTTAGTACCTACCAAGGAACCAAAAATCATCTGTCCACTTATTCCAATAACGGGTGTCATCTGTCGGGAAAGAATAAATCCATATGCCCAGGAACTTTCTTTTCTTAATTTTTCAGAAAATTCATCATCGTATAAACTTACATCACCAAAAAATGTGGTTTTACCACCATTTATATTTATTGACCAGTTTTTCATCCAGCCTTGTAATTTTGGTGAAGCCTTTCTATACTGACCGAAGGCATTTCCCTGAATGAGCAATATGAGCAATAATAATATTGCATTCCAAAGAATCAAGAAAAAAATATTTTGTCTTTTTGCCCGCTTTTCCATTTAGATTTACCTTACCCTATATTTTATAGGGAAAAGCAAGATTTCAATGTTTGTACCAAAATTTATATTACCCTGATTAACTGATACTTAAAATCAGGAATTATCCGTAATTGAAATTAGGAATTTGTTTAGAAGGATAAATAAAAATACAATCTATTGATTTGCAAACATATGAATCAAATTCAATATATATGAAAACAGACATTGTATATCCGCTTTCGTAATTGGGATATGAAATTGGAATGATTAATTAGTTCTATTATGAAAAAACTGTGATGATCAAATGGGACTAACATCCACCTTCATCAACAACCTTTTTCTTTGTTTTGACCGGTTTAATTTGTGTGGGCTCTTCCATTTGTTTATCGTCCTGATCCGCATTTAATGAGGCATTTTCAAGAAATTCTGTATAATTGATTTGTGGCTCTTTTACAAGTTACAAAGGGATTTCAGGCATATCGTAACAATCAGTGTCTTCATTAGCCATGTAATCATATCCTCCAAATAATACTTTTATATTGTCGAATCCAAGCTGACATAAAAGCATCCAAGGGCTATTGGTTTCCAATTGATCCTTTCCATATAAAATTGCAACCATCGAATCTTTTTTCATTTCCTGAAAGAAAAAATATTTTCTTCCTTCAAAATCTCCGAAACCGGAACATTAAAACCCTGAATAGGACACCAAAGAATAATGATTAACAACCACCCGCAGCAACACTCTTTTTCTTTCTGCGCTTAGGAATCACTTTTTGAGGCTGTTTTTCAACTGTGGAAGATACTTTATTATCACCTGAAATTTCCTGAAATACCTGGGCATAATCATATTTGGCTTTCTCGGCACAATAAATTGAATCAGTAGTAATGATAGCAGTGTCATTCCGAAGGATATAATACTCGTATCCACCGGCAAGGACTTTAATATTATTAATCCCTAATTGAGCCAATAACAACCAGGGGCCATTAGCCTGCGATTGGTTATTACCATAAAAGATAATTGTTTTCCCGCTTTCATTAAT
>DAOWML010000340.1 GCA_030643125.1 Bacteroidales bacterium | reverse complement strand
GTTTATAAAAGAAAAATTAAAGAACAAGTCTTAAAATTAGAAAAATCAAAAATTGCAACTCCTTTTTTACTCTTGCTTTTAACCGGAAGTATGATATTACCTGTTCGTGGTGGAGTAGGGATAGCACCAATGAATACCGGCATGGTTTATTTTAGTGAAAATAAATTTGCTAATCATGCAGCTGTAAATGTTGTTTGGAACGTTATGCATTCTCTTGTTTATATGAAAAGTCATGAAAAAACTTATGATTTTATGAATGATGAAATTGCAGAGGAAATTGTTAAAAAACTAAATAAACAGGATGGTAAATCGAAAAAAGTAATTAGAGGAGAAAAACCGAATGTCGTAATTTTAATACTGGAAAGTTTTTCATCAAAAGTTATTGGCGAATTAGGTGGAAAGTGGAATGCAACACCAAGGTTTAATAATCTTGCGAAAGAAGGATTGCTTTTTACTAATTTTTATGCAAATGCAAGTAGAAGCGATAAAGGTATTGTGTCAATTTTAAGCGGATATCCGGGGCAACCAGTTACATCAATAATTAAAACACCAAGCAAAACACAATCATTGCCCTCATTGTTTGAAAGCTTTAATAGTTTGGGATACGAAACTTCTTTTTATTACGGTGGCGATATTGATTTCGCAAATATGCGTTCTTATTTTCTTAATTCAGGTACCAAACATATTATAACTGTCGATGATTTCGATTCCAGGTTAAACAATTCAAAGTGGGGTGTTCATGATGAACATTTATTTGATTATTTGTATGATGATCTGATTAAACATAAAGAGCCATATTTTAAAACTATATTTACCTTAAGTAGCCATGATCCTTTTGAAGTTCCTATAGATCCGGTTTTTGAAGGGAACGATCGTGCGACCAAATTTTTAAATTCTATTTATTATACCGATAGTTGTTTAGGTAATTTTTTTGATAAAGTTAAAGAAACTGATATTTGGAATAACACCTTGTTTATTTTAGTTGCAGATCATGGTAGTGCACGACCTGGAAATTCGCAAAATCACGATATTGATAAATTTCAAATCCCGATGCGTTGGTGGGGAGGAGTATTAAATGATTCGATAATAATTAACGGTATAACTGGTCCTCAGATTGATATGCCGGCAACAGTGCTAAGTCAGTTGGATATATCGTATAAAGATTTTTCGTTTAGTAAAAATTTATTTTTAACGGAAACTTCCGAATTTGCTTTTTATGTTTTTAATGATGGATTTTGCTATATAACAGACTCTACAAAGGTAGTTTACGATAATATTGGTAATGATGTCATATATAATGAAGGTGAAATAGAACAGGATTTGATTGCAGGGAAAGCATATTTACAAACATTAATGAACGATTTTATTTCCCGTTAATAATTCTTAAAAATAAATTACATTTAATTAAAGCTTTATTTGCATTTTTGTAAACATGTATGCTATTCTTGATATAGAAACCACCGGATTGAGCCCTGTTAATGATAAAATTATTGAAATAGCAATCTATATTTATAATGGTAAAGAAATAATTAACAAATATTCTACATTAATTAATCCCGGACGAAATATTCCGTTTAACATAACCAGACTTACCGGTATAACAAACGAAATGGTAAAAGATGCTCCGGAATTTTGGGAGATAGCTAAAGATATTATAATACTTACCGAGGGGAAATCTATAGTTGCTCATAATGCTGCTTTCGATTTTAATTTTATTCGTAACGAGTTTAAAAGTCTTGGTTATAATTTTAAGAGAGACCGTTTGTGTACTGTAACACTAAGTCGTAAAATCATTCCAAATCATAAATCGTACAGTTTAGGAAAGTTATGTAATGAACTAGGAATTAAGATTGATGGACGACACAGGGCTGCAGGTGATGCTTTTGCAACAGTTAAGCTTTTTGAACATTTACTGAAAATTAGTCCCAGTCTGGGTCAGTTAAATTCAAGCATGTTTTATCATATTGACGCTAAGATTATTAAAAATATGCCTGAGGAGCCGGGAGTTTATTATTTTCATGATCATAATGGTGATATAATATATATAGGGAAAAGTAAAAATATCAGAACAAGAGTTTTTTCTCATTTTAGTAACGGGAAATCCGAACGGGCATTAAAAATGATTGATGAAATTCATAATATTTCTTATGAATTAACCGGGAGTGAATTAATTGCGCTTTTACTGGAGTCTGATGAAATAAAAACTCAAAAACCAAAGTATAATCGCAGGCAACGAAGGGCGGCTAATCATTACGGAATTTACACTTACACCGATAAGTACGGTTATATTTGTTTTAAGGCAGATGATATCAAAAAGAAAACACCTATTGTTTCTTTTAACTCTGCGAAAGAAGCTCGCGACAGGTTGTATATTTTATCAGAAAAATTCCAGTTATGCCAGAAACTATGTGGTTTGTACGAAACAACAGGACCATGCTTTTATTATCAGTTAAAACACTGCAAGGGTGCGTGTATACACGAAGAATCGCCCGAAGATTACAATAAAAGAGCTCAGGAATTAGTGGATCAACTATCATATAACTGGCAAAACTTTTTTATTAT
>DAOWML010000205.1 GCA_030643125.1 Bacteroidales bacterium | reverse complement strand
TAATATTGACTAATTATTAGATTATTACTCATTAACAAATCAGCCCTATGAAATCAAATTTTAATGTTTTATTGCTTGCAACAATGTTTATTCTAGGAACATCAAATATTACAGTTGCTAAACAAAGCCAGGAAGAAAAAATTAACACACTAGATTCAGTTGAAGTTATTAAAAAATTCAAAAATTTCTATAAATCTGGTAATTATTATTTTGGAGGACAACCAACTTTGGAAGCCAGCAACTGGCTTAAATCAGAAGGTGTAACATTGTTTATTAATCTTCGATCTGTTAGCGAAAATGAGAAATTTACCAAAACAGCTTTTAACGAAGAAAATTTACTTAATAACATAGGAATACAGTACATTTCAATTCCGGTAAGTTATCCCGATTCATATAATCCTGAGACGCTGCAAATGTTTATCGGGGCTTTAGCAAATCATGAAGGTAAAATCTTTATTCATTGTGCAAGTGGGGGAAGAGTTAAATATTTTTTTATGGCTTATTTAGTCCAATCAAAAGGATATTCGCTGAATGATGCAATTTCATTTGGTAAACAAATGAAATACTTATTCCTGCTTGAGAACATATTGGGAAAAGAGATTAATATGTCTTTCTAAATGAATTAGACTTAAAAACTTAATAGTTCATATCTAATTTCTATCTTTGCGCTTTAATTAGCATGTATGAAATTTGAAGAATATCGTATTGCCGAGGGAATAAAAACCAGTATTTCTAAACTGGGCTTCAAAAAACCCACAGATATCCAATATAAAGCTATTCCGCCTATTTTAAAAGGCGAGGATGTATTAGCTATTGCACAAACAGGCACAGGTAAAACAGCAGCTTTTGCCATACCTATTTTGCACATTTTGCAAGAACGCAAAATTAAAGGCCGTTCAGATGGTGTTAAATGCCTGGTTATGGCACCAACACATGAGTTGGCTTTACAATTAGACTCTGTTTTTAAAATATTGGGCAGGCACACACGTATTACTACTTTCTGTATTCATGGTGGTGTAGATCAGGAACCACAAATTGCACAGTTAAACAAAGGAGTAGATATTTTGATTGCCACTCCCGGTAGAATGTTCGATTTAGTGAGCCAGGGCGCACTGAATTTAAAGCGAGTAGAAATTTTGGTTCTGGACGAAGCTGACCACATGCTCGATCTGGGGTTTATTAAAGATATCAACGACTTAATGCGTCATCTTCCTAAAAAACGACAAACGCTTTTTTTCTCTGCAACTATCAACGATAAGATAAAAAACCTGGCGTATTCGCTGGTCACTAATGCCATTCGAATACAAATATCACCGGAAGACCCGGTAGCAAAAAACATTGAACATGCTGTTGCCTTTGTTGAAATGGACGATAAGCGTTTCTTTTTAGAATACCTGATAAAGGATAATCCTGAAAAGAAAATATTAGTATTTGTAAGAACCAAGATACGTGCAGAACGTGTAAAAAAAGCTATGGAGAGAGTTGATATAGCAGCCGATACTATTCATAGTGATAAGTTACAAAAAGAACGCGAACACACCATGCGAAGTTTTAGAAAAGGAGAATTAAAAGTATTAATCGCAACTGATGTTAGTGCCAGGGGAATTGACATACCGAATGTAGAATACGTAGTAAATTATGATTTACCTGAATCTTCGGAACAATATGTACATAGAGTTGGCAGAACAGGCCGTGCCAGTCAAAAAGGACAAGCCGTTTCGTTTTGTAGTTCCGAAGAAAAAGAACTCTTAGAAGAAATAGAGAAGAACTTAGGGAAAGATATTCAAAGAATAGCTATTTCTAAAAATGATTATCAAAACACATTAGACTTCACAGAAGATAAATCACAGGATTGGAAATCACTAATGAAAGAAGCCGAACAAGAAGAAAAAAATCGTAAAAAGAAAAAGAGAAAATCTAAGCGGTAATCAAAAATTTATTCCAGCAAAATCAAACGATTCTAAATTAATTGATTTATTAGATGGTAAAAACTAATCCCCAGATAATCTGTTCATAATAATTAACAACCAACTGTTTAAAATTTTATTTTAAAACATGAGTCTTCTTTTATAAAAGTTGGATTATTTGATTAAATTTGAGTAAAGAGATTTTTATTGTTATTAACTCATAATTAATCAAACTTTATTAAAATGAAGAATTCAGTAATTGCACTAGGCAAGGTACTTTTTGTCACTTTTCTTTTAACCTTCGTTACTTGTAAATCAGGAAAAAAAGAAGCACCACCACCAATAAAAATTAATCCAGGATTTAGTGAATATATTTCTGCTTATACTTCCGGAATTATTTCAACAAAATCAACCATAAGAATTAAATTATCAAGTCAGCTTGAGCAAGATATTGAGCCGGGAACTTATGTAAAAACTAATTTCTTTTCATTTAGTCCAAAAATTAAAGGTAAAGTATTTTGGGTTGATAATAGAACACTTGAGCTAAGGCCTGAAAAAGATCTTTTGTCGGGTCAAATCTATGAAGGTAAATTTCATTTGAATAAATTAGTTGATGTTCCTTCTGATTTTAATGAATTTCCAATTCAATTTCAAACCATAAAACAGAATTTTAGAATTTCTAAAATTACACTTGATCCGTATAATTTAAAAGACCTGAAATATAATAAGTTACAGGGTGTGTTTGAAACTGCCGATTATCTTGAAAATAGTATTATTGAAGAAATTGTTAGCGCAAGTTTAGAAGGAAAAAACTTTAAATTGAAATGGGATCATAATCAGGAAACAAAAAAACATGCTTTCACTATCGACAGTATTTCTCGAATAAAAGAAGATCAAATACTAAAAATATCATATAATGGTAAATCAAAGGATATTGATGTTGTAGGTGAAGAAAAAATTGAAATTCCTTCAATTAGTAAATTCAAGCTAATGAAAATGGTTGTTATTCAACAACCGGAACAACATATCTTAATTCATTTTTCAGATCCTTTAAAAGAGAATCAGGATTTTAGGGGATTGATCAGTATAAAAGGCAGTAAAAACCCCAGATTTACGGTTGATGGTAATAGATTAAAAGTTTATCCAAGATCAAGATTGTCAGGTTCAAAAAAAGTAACTATTGAACGTGGAATACTTAGTATTTCTGATTATAAATTAAATAAAAAAGTTTCAAAAGAACTTACTTTTGAAGCAATAAAACCACAAGTAAAATTAATTGGAAAAGGTGTTATTGTTCCAAATTCAAACGGGCTTCAATTTCCTTTTCAAACAGTTAACCTTTCTGCTGTTGATGTAACTATTATTAAAATATTCGAAGATAATATTGCTCAGTTTCTTCAGACAAATAATCTGGAAGGAAATCGTCAATTAAAAAGAGTAGGCCGGCCGGTTGCTAAGAAGAAAATAGAATTAACATCACCAAATCTTATTGATTACGGACAATGGAATACATTTTCTTTAGATTTAGCTGAATTTATTCAAAATGATCCGGGAGCAATTTACAGAATTGAACTTTCATTTAAAAAATCATATTCCTTATATCCATGCGATGATAAGAAAACAAATGAAAATATTACAGAAGAAAGTTGGGACTCTTACGATGAAGAGGAAAATTCAGGATGGGATGGGATTGAAAATTATTATTACAACTATGGTTATGATTATAACTGGAGAGATAGAGATAATCCTTGTAAAAGTTCATACTATAGAAATAAAAAGGTAAGTAGAAACGTATTAGCATCCGATTTAGGAATTATTGCGAAATCAGGTAAAGACAATAAACTTGTAGTTGCTGTAACCGATATAAGAACGACAAAACCTTTAAGTGGAACAGAAATTAAAATTTATAATTATCAACAGCAATTAATCAGCACAAAAACTACCGATAAAAATGGATTTGCAACAATTAATTATGATCAGAAACCATTTTTATTAATTGTAAAAAACGGAGAGCAAAGAGGATACCTGAAATTGGATGATGGTTCATCCTTATCCTTAAGTATGTTCGATGTTTCAGGAAGTAAAATTGATAAAGGAATTAAAGGCTTTTTATATGGCGAAAGAGGAGTTTGGAGACCGGGTGATACTTTATTTTTCACTTTTATTTTAGAGGATAAAGAGAAAGTCCTTCCTGATAATCATCCTGTAACATTTGAATTGTATAATGTTCATGGTCAGTTAACTCAACGTAAGATAAAAACTCAAAGTATAAATAATTTCTATCGATTTACCATAATTACAGAACCTGACGCACCAACAGGAAACTGGTTAGCTAAAATCAAAATTGGTGGTGCAACATTTGAAAAGAGCATTAAAATTGAGACTGTTAAACCTAATAGACTAAAAATAGATATTGATTTTGGGAAAAATAAGTTAACAGCACTTGATACTGAAATTAGAGGAAAGCTCAATATCAAATGGCTGCATGGTGCCATTGCTAAAAATCTAAGAGCGACTGTTGATGTTAAATTAAGTTCGGCTAAAACAAAATTTAAGCGTTTTTCTGAGTTTATTTTTGATGATCCATCAAGAAAATTTGAGACAGAAGAACAAAGTATTTTTGATGGCAAGGTTGATGAAAAAGGAAATGCTTCTTTTATTGCTGATTTAGATACACGTAGCAAACCCGCAGGGATGCTAAATGCAACATTCATTACAAGAGCTTTTGAAGAAGGAGGAGATTTTAGTATTGATCAAATGAAAATTCCTTATGCACCTTACAGGTATTTTGTTGGAATGAAAACACCAAAAGGCGATAAAGCAAGAGGAATGTTACT
>DAOWML010000306.1 GCA_030643125.1 Bacteroidales bacterium | reverse complement strand
GAATGCTTTTGGATTTGAAAAATAACAGATAACATAAAAAACTTTTAATACAAGCTACTAATAAAAAAATATTGAAACAGTAAAGGGAATTAATCGAATAGATTAATTCCCTTTCATTTTTGGGAAACCATAGTTTCCTTTGATGCCAGATTACTGTTATTATGGTTGGTGCGACAACGAAAGATGTTATCTTTTGCTGCAGACCCTTAACTCTCAAACCATCCCAATTAAGGTTTGGCTGTTGAGCTGTTCGTTCGTTAAACCATACGGTTTAACTTCACGAACGAAGTGTCGTTGTGTAAAACATCAAATTGATTTTCCACTTAATTGCCTTGTTCATTTGGGCTTTCCTTGCGGAACTCCTTTCCTGTTCATGGCCCTTGGGCGGTAGTTTCAAACCTGTGCAAACCTTAGTATAATCCGAAGATTATTTTTGGGGTTTCAGCGGACGTTTCGAAATCGGCTACGATTGCTCGTTACTTTATTCGTACGTTTTGCTGCTTACGACTCAATCTGTTTAAGAACGCTAGGCGACTCTTTTTTGGATTTATCGAATCTTCCGGAACAAGTCTTTCCGATTCGAACTTCGGCTCTTGGGGTAAGCAATTCTTGCGAATTGTACGATTGGTTCAAAATACAACTAAGCATCTTTTTCCTTTCCCTGCCCTGTTGAGCGACCTTTTATCTCTCACCTGGTCTAACAAATATACAAATACATAAAACTATTTTGCAACTTTTCAGCATAATTAAATTAACCCGTTATTAACCAATGTTTTCAACAATTGTTAATTACTAGCAAACAATTGTGATAATTAAGTTTCAGACAAAAGTTCGATGAAAATTTGGAGGTTATTAACATTATAAAATAATTACTTGAATATTATTACAGTACTTCAAAAAAAAAGAGACTGGAATTTCCAATCTCTTATCTCTAACTTTTACATTAATGTAAAATTAATCCAAATCAACGCTTCCGTATTTTGTTTCAATTTCAACAACAGATTTAGTGCTATTATCTGTTCCTACCAGGCCTTCAACTCGTAGCGAGGTGTTTTCCTTTATTCGACTTACCCGACCCTCGTTTGGGTAATCAATATCGGCATATTTTGCGTATCCTTTTAAATTATACGATGCATTAGGATCAATACTAATATCAACATCTCCATACTCATTTTCAATGCTTATTTTTTCAAAGTTGGCAGGTACAAAATCTACATCTAAACTTCCATACCGATTATCAAATTCAAGTTTCTTATAAATTTCGTTAATATCAAAACCTGTATAAGCCGATGAAGTAACAAAATTTGTAACCTTTCCTATTCTGTATTCATCATATTTTGATTCGCAAACTATCGAGCTTCCTTTTTCTACATAAAGCTTTGAATATTTAGTTACTGCAATTAATGCTTTACATTCTTCGATTTTAAGTTTTGAATATTTTAGAGTTAAATTTAACCACTTACATTCTTCAATAGTTCCGTGCGAGTATCCAAGACTAATTTCATTGAGTGGTTTTATATTTTCTCTGGTCATTTTATTTACTTTCAGGTTCCCATATTTTACAGAAATTTTAGCATGTCCTGCAATTTCATTAATAAATACACTTCCATATTTATTTTCTAAATCAAGTTTAATATCCTTAGGTATATTTATTTTATAGTCAATACTAAACTCTTTATTGTTACCTCCAAATGTAAAAGTATTACGTTTACTAAACTTATCACTTATTTCAGTAATAGCTTCGATTGTATTTCCTGATTGACTAAATTTTACATTAATATAATCGATAAGTTCTTTTGCTTTTTCCTCATTTTTATGATCAACCGTAATAGTTACATCGATCGTAATTTTGTTCCTATCCCAATTATTGATGTCAACATCACCAAATTTATTTTGGATAATTAATAGAGTTTTTGCATCTGCATCATATTCCTTATGCAAATTTTTGGAGAATTCTTCACTAACAGCAAATGCTGAAGAAATTACTAATATTTGGACGAGTATTAGTAATAGAGTGGATTTAAATTTCGGTGCTTTCATAGTTTTCAGATTTTTGTTTATTTATATTTTGTGCTTGTTGTAATTGTTGTAAAATTTGGTTCATTACTTCAACCTTAAGTTGATAATGTTGTATCATAGCGTTTATTACTCGCTTATCATTAGGATTTGTTCTCAAATCATTTTTTAGATTTGTATAGATAGAATCCATTTCATCTAGTTCATACATTAACATTCCTTTTTGAGTACTATCTAATGTCTCACACTGATTTATTTTATTATATTTTTGATCTACAAGATGAGTATAATACATCTCAACCTCTCTATATTCAGGCGATATTTCGCTTAAGGCAATTCCATTATTAGTTCCCGGTTCAAAATTATCATATACCCACAAACCTGATAATACTACTAAAATAGTTACAACTGCAGCTTTTAGTATATAACCAATAGTAAATGTTTTTTTCTTTTTATTGAGTTCTTTGAGTTTCTGCTCAAATCGTTCAAAATGGCCATCGCTTGGTTCGAATGAATCAAATTCAGAGCGATTTTTTTGTATTATATTATCTAAATCTTTCATATTTAGTTGGTTTTTTCTATTTGTTTTTCTTTTAAACATTCAATTAATTTCTTTTTTGCTCTTGCACATTGTGATCTTGATGTTGAACTCTTTATATTCAGTATTTCGCTTATTTCATCATGATCATAGCCTTCAATAAGGTAAAGCGATAAAACTATTCTGTAACCATCAGGAAGTTTGCAAATTTCTTCTCTGATTTCTTCAATTTTCAAGGATACTTCGTTACTATTGTCAAAATCTTCCTCATCTTTTATTTCATAAACAGATTCTTCAATAGAGTTTGTATCTAATTTCCGTTTCCTTAGTTCGTCAAGTGAATGATTAATCACAATTTTTTTTAACCATGCACCAAAGCTTACTTCACCTTTATAAAAAATAATTTTTTTAAATGCTTTTAAGAACGACTCCTGCATTATATCTTCAGCTTCAAGACTGTCATTTACAATGCGCAAGCAGGTATTGAACATTGCCTTGTAATACAGCTTATACAATTGAAACTGTGCTTTCTGCTCCCCCGATTTACACCGTTCTATAATATCCTGGTGTATGTTCTTATAAATGCTTCCCTGTTTATTCATATTTCCGTTTTAATGACGGTAAAAAAAAGTTTACGCTGCATGATGTATACAATTTATTAAAAAAAT
>DAOWML010000247.1 GCA_030643125.1 Bacteroidales bacterium | reverse complement strand
CATTTATCGTAAATTTCTTTTACGTTTGATTCGCAACCCGGAGTAGCAATAACTTCAGAACCAATTATATCGCGTAACCAGGTAAAGCGTTCTTCACTCATTTCTTCCGGTAAAATTGATACAGATTCTGTACCCATTAATTTTGAATCAAATGCTCCACCACGGCAATAATTTCCTGTTGATGGCCAAACTGCTTTATGATAACTTGGATCAAATTCGCCGGTTGTAATTCTTGGTGCTAAGCAACCATAAGCAGCACCTACTTTATGCGATCCGGTTGGAAACCATTTTCCTATAAGTAAAACAATTCTTGCATTAACACCTGTAAGTTCTTTTGGTAATTCTATATAATTTACATTTCCAAATAAACCGCCCTTTTCTTTTGGCTCGTTTTTCCAGGTAATCCTGAACAGATTTAAAGGATTTATGTCCCATAAACCAATATTTTTTAGTTGATTTTTGATTTTATCAGGAATTAATTCCGGATTTCTTTGTTGTTCAAAAGTTGGAAGAATTATTCCGTTTTCTTTGTATCGTTGCACAGCATTTTGTAATGCTTTCTCATTGGTCACTTTATCAATTATTGGAATCATTAATGTAATATTAGATTAATATGCTTTGCAATTTACGAAAAATATAAATATCTTCTTTAACAAAATAAAAAAATGGTAAAATACACTATAAATTGATTTATTAACAGTAATATATTATATTTGTAATATATTACATTTACAGGAACAGAAAAATAGGCTAAGATGAAAACGATTGATGAAATAGATAAGAAGTTATTAAATATCCTGCAAACCAATAGTAGAATTACTATTCGCGAACTTTCTGAAAAATTGTATTTATCAACAACACCTATTCATGAGCGGATAAAAAAACTTGAAAAGAATGGATATATTAAACAGTATATCACATTGGTTGATCCTAAAATGATAGGAAAGAAACTGATTGTTTATGTTTCTGTATCGCTGAATAAGCATACAAAAGAAGCAATTGAGGAATTTGAAGCTCAAATGCAAAAGCTGGATGAAGTTATGGAATCGTACTATATTTCCGGTAGTTCAGATTTTCTTTTAAAAGTTTTTTGTAATGATATGGATGATTTTCATCAGTTTATTACCAATAAATTTTCTGTAATTGGCAACATTACCCAGTTTTACAGTTCTTTTGTAATGTCGGAAACAAAAGTAAAGCAGAATTTTATTTTATAGATTGAGTTAATATTGATATAAAATTTCAGGCAATTACTCTAATTTTTTTGTTTCTTCAAAACATTTATACACCAGGGATATTTGTAAGGCTGATTATTGATAACCTTAATAGTATTCATTATAATAACTACTGTACTAAATATTCCAAGAAATATTACAATTGGTAGTCCTATAAGCAAAAGAACAAGAAAGCCTGATGGAATTAAATAAATCCACATACTGAGTTGAAAATTGATTACATCAATTGCATGCGAATCGATATTTTTGATTGTGTTCTTTTTCCAAGCCCAGATAATAATTGGAGGGAAAAGCATAATAAATAAGCCACTTAGGTGTAAAAGTGCTAACCAAATTGTATTTTCTGTTTGAGTATTTTTTTCAAACTCAATATCATCCATAATATTTAATTCATTATAATCAACATCTAATGCTGATGCTATTGACTGCAAAGTAAATGACCTAGGATCAACTTCACTATTTTCAATGCGTTGTATGGTGCGGACACTAAGCTCGGTTTTTTCAGCAAGCTCCTCTTGTGTCATCCCTTTTTTAATTCGCAATTCTTTAATTCTTTGTCCTGTATTCATCTTCTAATTATAATATTGATTTTATCATTTTTCTTTTAAGCAAATATCTGACAAATCCATGTTACAATCCAACTACATTAACACGACATTTACCTGACATTAAATAATCTAAAAATTTTATAACTAATATTTAAACAGATATTAAAGTTGTAAAGTAAAATATTTTAGCTAAAAACTAAATTTTTAGCAGCTTTTAATAAAATGCTCATTTCTGCTGCAAGTTCAAAGTTCATTTTCTTAATAGATTTTGAACTAAATTTGATTTCCAAAATTGAAAAATCATTTTTATCTAATCTTGCAGTTCCTTCTTCTGATGTATAAACGTACTCATTTTGATTTTCTGAAAGTGATACAGTGTTTCCATTTTGTTTGTAAATAAGAGTTTTTTTATTTTCAGTGTTTTCAAAATAAAAACCTTCTTCTGCCAAATCAAATGATAATTTAGTTAACCAGAACTTTGGTTTCTCTTTGTATGGTGCGCTATTGGTGGGACAGAATGTACTACAATTTCCACATTCATTACAGAAATTAGCAATATTTAATATTTGATATTTCTGATTAGCTTCAAAAATTCCTTCGTTTTGAATTTCAATTTCTCCATTTACAAGTTGAATAGCTTTCTGAAGATAATAGCTTACAGGTTCAATCTCATAAGAATAATTGGCAAAATTAGGGCAAACAGTTGTACATATATTACAAATTTCATCGCAATACAAGCAACGTTCAGCTTCATTTATAATGGTTTCCTGATCCAGTGTTTCGCTTACCAGTTTAAAATTCTTACGATCATTTATATCCAGTTCTTTTAATTCAGTAGCAAACTTTCTGCTTGCTCTTTTTAGCATTAGTTCTTTTTTGCTAAAGTTTTTTCCATTGGCAGGTTTTGGAATGTTAAAATCTATTTCTGCTTTTTTAATAATTTGTTCAGCAGCTTTTCTTCCATCCCTAATGGCCTTAATCGCAGTTGCAGCACCTCGTAAGGCATCACCACCAATAAATATATTTTCAATTTGTATTTGATAATCGCTTGTATCTGTTTTTAATAACTCTTTCTTTATAAAATCGATATCCAGATTTTGACCAATTGCGGGAATGATTGTATCGCACGGAATTTCAAATTCTGACCCTTCAATTTTTACAGGCCTTGGCCTGCCTGATGAATCTGTTTCTTTTAATTCCATTCTACTGCAAAGCAAAGCTTTAATCTGTCCGTTTTTATTTATGATTTTTTCAGGCCCTGCCAGTTCAATAATTTCCATATTTTCTTCTAAAACAGCTTTTATTTCTCCCTGATCAGCAGGCATCTCATTTATGGTACGTCTGTAAACAATGCTTACTTTGCCATCTTTCCCAACTAATCGATATGCCGTTCTTGCAGCATCCATGGCTGTATTACCACCACCGATAATAACAACATTCTTACCAATACCTGATTCTTCTCCTTTTTTAGCTTTAAAGAGAAAATCCAGCGAATCAACAACTCCTTTTGATTCTATTCCATCCAAGTGGAAAGGAGCAGAGAGTTGTGCACCCGTTCCAATAAATATATAGTTATAATTTTCTTTTAATGATTGAAATTTTTCTTTATCAACCTTGCTGTTATAATGAATTTGTACACCAAGATCAGTAACACGTTTAAAATCTTTTTCAATAGCTTCATCTGTTAATCGAAAACCCGGAATAGCATACTGAACCATTCCTCCGGCTTTGGAGTTTGCTTCAAAAACATCAATTGAAAAGCCTGCAAGGGCAAGATAATAAGCACAGGATAATCCTGACGGACCTGCACCAATAATAGCAACTTTAAAATTATTTTTATTTTTAGGATTTAATTTTACTTCATCCTGTTCCGAAATAAAGCGTTTTACTTCACGAATCAGTAAGGAATCATCATAATTAACACGAGTACATTTATTTTGGCACAAATGATCACAAACCATTCCTGTAATTGACGGAAAAGGATTAGTCTTTAAAATCACTTCGTAAGCTTTATCGAACTGATTGGTAGATGTATAATACATGTAATCAGGAATATCCTGATTAGTAGCACAGGTATCTTTACAAGGTGCTGAAATACAATCGAAATAACTAAGATCCCTATCTGTTTTAATATCAAGGTCTTTTATATAATTTCTTTTATATTGCTTCGAATCAAGAACTTTTTTTGCGTATTTATTCAGGTTTTTCAAAGCAGCATCTTTCAGACTTTTACCAGCTCCTGATTTTTTTACAAATTCCTGAATACTAATTGCATCTCTGATTTTGAACTCTTTTCGAAGCTCTTCAAAGTATTGATTAAACCGCATGTAACCACCGGGTTTTAATATATCAGAACATACTGTTACT
>DAOWML010000158.1 GCA_030643125.1 Bacteroidales bacterium | reverse complement strand
GAAAGATTTAAGTGATGAAGAAAAATACCGCTTGCGAAAATCTAATCTTATTGGTTATTAATCTGGTGTTATTTACAGCAAATAATCACTTATCAACTCTATAAGTGTCTCTTTTTTAACCGGCTTTGAGATAAAATCATCACAACCTTCGTTTAGGCTATGTTCCTTTTCTCCGGCTAAAGCGTATGCTGTTTGAGCTATAACCGGAACATTTTTATTATGTGCTTTTATTAGTTTTGTTGCTTCGTACCCATTTATTCCGGGAAGTTGAATATCCATTAAAACTAAATCAAACTTGTTTTCCTGTTTAAAAAGATCAATCGCCTCTTTGCCTGATTTTGCCCAAAACAACTTAACTTTTGTCGGTTTTAAATAGTGTTCTAAAAGGTAATAATTTGAAGGAGTATCTTCAACAATCAGAATAGCCTTTTCTGACCAATCTATTTTGCCCGGTTTTAAATCTTTAATTTCTTCCGGAATATCAGGTGAATCCAAAACCTGATATGGCAAAGTAAAATTAAATTCCGAGCCAATTCCTTCGTGAGATTCAACACCTATTTGTCCTCCGAGCAAATCAACCAGCTTTTTAGAAATTGCTAATCCAAGACCCGTTCCCTTATATGATTTTCTACGATCGTCAACTAGCTGATTAAAACGATCAAAAATTACATCTAACTTTTCATTTGGAATACCAATTCCAGTGTCTTTTACATAAAATTTAAGCAACCTCCTTCCACCTTGAGTAATTTGGTGATATCCTATAATAATCTCTCCTTCATCTGTAAATTTCAATGCATTATTTATTAAATTACTCATCACCTGCTTAAAACGTGCAGGATCTGTAAAAACAGCTATTCTATCGCTGTTGGGTTCCAAGTCCAATTTTAATTCTAAGTTCTCTTTTTGTATATAATTTATATCCTTTAAGTAAATTTTATGAATTCCTTTTATTAATCTATTTACGTAATTTAATGATTTATTTACAGTTAACTCATCGGCTTCAATTTTTGAAACATCAATAATATCACTGATAATATTTAACAAATCATTACTACTCGATTGAGCTAAATCAATTATTTCATCTTTTTGATCTTGTGTAATATCAGAATCTCCCAATAAATTAATAAATCCTATTATGGCGTTCATCGGAGTTCTTATCTCGTGTGACATATTTGCAAGAAATACGGATTTCAACTTATCAGATCTTTCTGCTTTTTCTTTAGCGTTTTTTAATTTTTCTTCTGAAATTTTTCTCTCAGTAATATTCCTGCTAAAAACAAAATTAAATTCTTCATTCTCAAATTCTCTAAAATTGAAAGCCACCTCAACAGGAATTTCATTCCCCATTCTGGTCTTATAATAAAGTTGTATTACGTATGATCCTTTCTTTTTTAACTGATTCCAGTATTCAAACCATACATCTTCAGAAAACTCAGGTACAATATCAAAAATCGACATCTTAATAAGCTCATCTTTTGAATAATCAAGCATTGAACATGCGGAATTATTTACGTAAATAAATTTTCCGTTTTTCCCAATCCAAAAAATAGCATCAACAGCGATATCAATTGAAAATTGTGAGATTCTTAATTCAGAGGTCTTTTCTTGTACCCGTTTATCCAGTTCTTTATTTATATTTTGAATTTTTTTACTTTTTCTTCTAATTAGCCTGTTTTGTCTTATTAACATTATTAGAAAACCAACAACCCCAATCAAAACAATAAAAGTCAAAATAATCTGGTAACGCTGGTTCATTATTTTTCGATCCCGATCAACCAATTCTTTTTCTGCCTTTATGTTTTCATATTTGATCAGATATTCTTCTATCTTTTGGTTTGTTAATGCCTCATAAACAGAGTCTTTTAAAGAGCTATACTGCTTAAAATTTACAATTGCATTTTTATATTCCTCAGTTTGAAAATAAGCCTCCGACAATAATTTATAATTTACTACTAATCTTTGCTTAAAATTATTTTGAAGAGATATTTCCTGTCCTTTTAGCAGGTTTTCTATCGCTTTTTCAAATTTTCCTTTTTTAATATACACATCACCCAAATAATTATAAACTTCCGTCGCACCATGTAAATAATTTAATTCTATCCACATTTTTAATGCTTCATAATAATATTCTAAAGCTTTATCATATTGATTTGCTAATACATATGCCTCTCCTATGTTCCCAAGAGTATTTGCTATTCCATATTCATTCTGTTGATTTTTTTTAATTTCAAGAGATCGATTAAGATATTCCAGAGCAAGAGTTGTATTTCCTTTATCTCTAAAAATCAAGCCAATGTTATTGTATGACTTGGCAATACCATCACTATCGTTTAGTTCTCTATAAAGCAATAAGGATTTCTGAAAATTATCCAAAGCTGAATTCTCATTTCCCAGATAATAATATATCCCTCCAATATCCTTTAATGCTCTGGCTATTTCATCTTTTTTATTTTGTTGTTCATAATACTGAAGGGCTTCCTGAATGAGATTTATTGCTTTATCATAATTATTAAACTTGATATGATTTAGCCCTAAAGTATGCTTAACATTAGCATCCTGTTCTTCTGTTAATTCTGATTGAAACTCATTTAGTAAGCTGTTAAATATTTCTTCAGCATTTTCGAAGTAGGCATTATCGAAATATAGATGTCCCAATAGAATTAATGCATCAATCTGATTGCTTGTTTCTTTAAGGCTGTCGGCCAAGTTATTTGCTGCTAATAATATAGATTCTACAGAATCAAAGTTCTGAATCGCGTCTTCTCTGGCAATATTTAAAAGATAATCAACTGAATTAATATTATACTTTTCAGTAATACTATCATTTACTGATTCTTTATTATTATCTGCAATAATATTAAAATCAATTAAAAATAAAATTAAAAAAATAAATAACAGCTTCTTACACATAACAGTTTTTCGCAGAA
This sequence comes from Bacteroidales bacterium, assembly GCA_030643125.1. Taxonomy (GTDB): domain Bacteria; phylum Bacteroidota; class Bacteroidia; order Bacteroidales; family UBA12077; genus UBA12077. The sequence goes on along the minus strand of DAOWML010000158.1, from coordinate 2,960 downwards.
ATTAAACAGTTGTAAATTAACTAATTATTTTTTGAGAAACTAAAATTTATAAAAAATATTGAAAAATATTTGCATTTCTAATTGAAACAATACTATCTTTGACCAACCGTTCATTCATAAAGCGGTTTTTTTAAGAAACATGTTTTGACTAACCATTCAATCATATAAATTATGTCACCAAGAACACCTGAAAAATTTAATGAAATAAGAGAAACTACCAAACATAAAATAATGGGAGTTTCTCTTGAGCTTTTTGCAAATGAAGGATATTATCCGACATCTATTAGTAAAATTGCAAAAAAAGCTGGGATTTCCAAAGGTTTAATGTACAATTACTTTGAAAGCAAAAAAGATTTGCTAAAACAAATTGCTTTTGAAGGTATAAATGAGGCGTTTGAATCTTTAGGCCTTAATAAAGATGGAATATTAACTAAAAAAGAGTTCGTTTTTTTCATTAAAAAATCAGCTGACATGGTTAAAGAACATATAACTTTCTGGAAGCTTTACTTTTCGCTAATAGCTCAACCGCAAGTTTTAATGGTTTTAGGCGATGATTTTATGTCTTCGTTCGACTCCTATTTTAAAACTCTCGCAGATTATTTTAATAAGCAAGGATTTAAAGACGGATATACGGAAGTTCGATTTTTTGTTGCTATGCTAGACGGTATAGCTTTACACTATATTGTAGATCCGGAAAATTTTCCTTACGAAAAGGTTGTCGATAGAATTATTAATATATACGCATGAAATTAATTTATTATGAAAACAATTAACACACTAAAATCAGAACTGTTAACTGTTGTAATTTTATTTAGCCTTACAACAGCATTTGGTCAGAATGCAAAAGAAATTATACGAAAAGCTGATGAAAAATGGAATGGCGAAAAATCAAGTCAGGGAACTATGACAATGACAATCGTACGACCAACCTGGGAACGAACCATCCAATTTAAAATATGGACACTTGAAAGAGATTATTCGATGACACTTATTACGTCTCCTGCAAAAGAAAAAGGACAAGCATTTTTAAAACATAAAACAGAGATGTGGAACTGGATGCCCAGCATTAGTCGAATGATTAAACTTCCACCATCAATGATGTCAAATGGCTGGATGGGCTCAGATTATACCAATGATGATATTTTGAAAGAATCTTCAATGGTAGTTGATTTTACACACAAAATTATTGGTTCGGAAACTATTGATGGCTGGGATTGCTGGAAAATAGAGATGTATCCTCATGAAGATGCTGCTGTTGTTTGGGGTAAAATAATTAAATGGATTAGTAAAGATGAATATTTAATGCTGAAATCAGAATATTTCGATGAGGATGGATATTTGGTTAAAACAGAGTTTGGAACTGATGTAAAAACAATGGACGGGCGAAAAATCACTTCCAGAATTGAAATCATTCCTGCCGATAAAAACAATCAAAAAACAATTGTAGTAATTGACGATATCAAATTCAATGTGCTTTTAAATGATTCATTCTTTTCACAACAAAATATGAAACGGGTTAGATAATTAAGTTGAAAGCTGCAGAATACAGTTGCAGTAAACAGAATATAGTGATACTTTTATATGTACATCTCTAAAAAAGAACTTAATGAATATACGTTTTACCACTAACCTGCCTGTATTCTATGATAAAACAAAGCAAATTTAACAAAAGTTAGTAACAATTTTATGCTGCATATTTCATAATATCAACATAAGGTGTTTGTCTTTCAACAACAGCAAATATTCTTGAAAGCAATTTATTTCTAACAATATTAATCGTACTCATTTTATTTTTCCCTTCATTTACTCTTCTATTATAATAAGTTCTCATTTCTGGACTGTGCTGAATTGCTGATTTTGCACACAGGTCAAATAAACTTTTTATCTTTTTATTTGCCAAATTACTCACCTTTGTTCTTCCTCTTATGCTTGTTCCAGAACTATTGGGAAACGGTGCAATACCACAATAAGAAGCAAATTTCCGCCATGTTTTAAACTTTGTAAAACCATGAGTGTAAGCAATTATGAAAAGGGCTGTTTGTTTTCCAACTCCTTTTATACTAATGATCAATTTAAATTGCTTGTTAAGCAGCTCATCGCTTTTGATTATTTTTTGCATTTCTTTTTCTATAGTCTCTATATGTTTCGCTAAGTATTTGATGATTTTTTCTTGGGAGTTCAGCAATACTAGATTTTTACCCTTAGGTAGAATACGTTTTTGTTCTTTTAAACTAGCTTTATAACCAGCTCTTTGTTTTACAATACGCTCTCTTAAAGAAAGTAGTCTCTTTAGTTCCTGTATCTGCTCAGAAGGTAATATGGTTGGTTCAATTTCATCCCTTAACCTGTAAGCATATAGTGCTATTTTAGTAGCATCTACTTTGTCATCTTTTCCTCTAGCAATACCTAATGAACGCTTAATTTCCAGCCCAGGTATTAATAAAAAAGGAACTTTGTTTTCTGTTAAATAAACAGATAGCTGATGTGAATATAAACCCGTATGCTCAAAAATAAATAATTTGTTTTCTTTGGGGTGCAAGCTGTGTTTGTTTGCTGTTTTAAGCAACTTAGCAAATCCTTCATTATTGTTTTCGAATTGCTTATAAAACTGACTGCTATGAATTCGAACATCAAAAGTTAATTTACTCATGTCAATACCAATAGTGTCTAAAATTTTCATAATTTTGTATTTAATTATGGTTACGTTGACTAAAACCTTTAATAGGCAAGAAATGATATTCTATTTGGTCCTTGTAACCTGATTATAAAGAATGGGGACTAATACAGGCAATAGATTTATATAATCTAGACGGCAAGTAAGTTCACCCCATTCTTTTTTTAATGTAGTTATTAACAAAGTTATAGTTATTAACAAAGAAAAAAAGAAGCAAAAAAAGAAATCCTACATCATAATCATCATTCTTTTTATTCTTTAAAACATGGCTTTGTAAATCTAAAGG
>DAOWML010000091.1 GCA_030643125.1 Bacteroidales bacterium | reverse complement strand
GCTCACAGCTCATAGCTGAAAGCTCAAAGCTATTTGACAATGAAAAACTTTCGCACCATAATTGAAGCCGAACCATCTAAAAACAAAATAAACTACCACACACCGGTTTTGTTTTTAGGCTCATGTTTTACCGAGAATATTGGTGATAAAATGAATGAACTCAAGTTTCCGGTTTTAATAAATCCTTTTGGGGTTTTATACAATCCTGTTTCTGTTCGAAATGGTCTGGAAATTTTAATTGACCAAAAACGGTTCACAGAATCTGATCTCAATTTTTTTAACGAGCAATGGTTTAGTTTTTATCACGATACGGAGTTTTCAGATACTGATCAGAAAAAAAGTTTAAATAAAATCAACACATCTGTTGAATTAGCTGCAAAACAATTAAAAAATGCCAAATATCTGATCATTACTTTTGGAACAGCCTGGGTTTATAAATATTTGGAATCAGGCAATGTAGTTTCTAATTGCCATAAGATTCCGGCAAAGAAATTCGATAGATTTAAATTAGGAGTTGAAGATATATTTGTGGAATGGGCTAATCTTATAAATCGGTTAAACGAATTAAATAAAAAGTTAAAAATTATTTTCACTGTAAGCCCTGTACGACATTGGAAAGATGGAGCAGTTCAAAATCAGTTAAGTAAATCAACTTTGATTTTAGCTATCAATCAATTGAAAAATAAATTTGAAAATGTAGAATATTTCCCCGCTTATGAAATTATGATGGACGATTTACGCGATTATCGTTTTTATGCCGATGATATGTTACATCCATCAAATATGGCAATTGAATATATTTGGGAACAATTTTCTCAAACCTACTTTGAAAAAGAAACAACAGATATTATTAAAGAAATTGATAAAATCATTCTTGCAAAAAATCATCGTCCTTTAAATCCAGATACAGAAAATCATAAGAAATTTTTGAACAAGCAGGTTGAAATAATTAAGAAGTTCTCAAAAAAGTTTCCTTTTATAGATTTTAAAAAGGAAAAAAAGTATTTTGAATCAAGCTTATGATTTTAAGAAAAAAGTCCTAAGGTATAATCTCAGGACTTTTTATTATAAAATTTAATTTTTAATTAATCTCGTGTGTCATAATTAAAGAACTGACTTTCTAAATTAACGAATAATTTAGTTGTTTTTGAACCTGCTGCTCCTTGAGCCATTGCAGCAAAGAATTGTCTTCCGGATTTATCACTTTGATCAGATTTTTTTCCTTCAGCTATATCAATATCGCTTGATAATTGAAAAAATACGATTAAAGTTGCTTGACCTTCAACGATTGAACTAAAAGATATATTTTCTCCGGATGGAGTAACAACATTAAATTCTGGCATTTTATATCCAATCATATAATCAGATTTTTTAAGCTTCATTTCTTTACTACTTGCTTTTCCTTCTTTTCCCTTTTTTACATAAGTTTTTAAATGATTTTGAAGGGCTTCTTTATCAATACATAATTTTGCTCCAATATCTGCATTTTGGCTTAGTATGCGATATCCTTGTGTAACGCAAATTCCATTTTTATCAAATAGCATAAAAGTTTCTTTCAGATTTTTATCATTCCCTAAAGTAACTAAGAATTCAGGTTTGCCTGAAAATGTTTCTTCGGCAATATTTATTAATTCAGGAGTATAATAAAATTCAAGGTTTGGATATTGACTCTCGTCTAATGTTGTATTTTTTTCTCCAATACCTATAACAACAACCTTTGGCGCTAATTTGCTTATTTGTGCAAAAATAGTAGAACTCCCTAAAGTTAGAATTGCTATAAATAATAAATTTTTAAGTTTCATGATTTAATCTCCTATTTTAAGTTTAGTTAAAAAATTTCTGTGAAACTACATTTTTATTTTATTATCAATTAATAGATTTTGATGAGTAGTTGAAAAATGTTGATGAAACAAAAAAGGAAATCAAAATATTGATTCCCTTTTCCAAATTATATTAAATCTTTTTTAAATTTCTTTTATTAGGTATAAATACACAGCAAAATGATCACTATAACCATTTTTATATACACCTCCTGCGTGGGTTCGCTTGGGGTAGCCTTTATATCTTCCTTCTTGTTCTTTTAAGAAATCTTTGTCGAAAATTAATGTTTTATATAATTTAAATGTTGTTTTATCATCTCCAAGTAAAGGATATGAAACTATCATCTGATCAAAAAGATTCCATTTATCCCTATAAGCTAGCGAACCAATTCCTTTTTGAAATAAAGGATAAGTCGCATTATATAATTCTCCCGGGCCGGTTTCTTTTTCTTCTTTTTTTGCTTTTAAATGTTTTGTTAAACTTTCATCATTAGGATCATCATTAAGGTCACCCATAATAATAATTTTAGCATTTTTGTCTTTATTCATTATTGAGTCTGCTAAAGAACGAGTTAAATCTGCGGCTGCATTACGTTTGGGTTTGCTTCGTTTTTCTCCTCCATAACGAGAAGGCCAGTGATTCACAATAAAATGCATCTTTTCTCCGGCTAAAATTCCTGATACTACCAACTGATCTCTGGTATAGAAATCATCCATGCCTTCAATTTTTAATGTAGCCGACACACTATTTGTTACTTTAAATATTGAAGGTTGATATAATAATGCAACATCAACTCCTCTACGATCTGGCGATTCGTAATGTACAATTTTGTAATTATAATTTTTAAGTGCAGGTGTATTTACTAAATTTTCAAGAACAGCACAATTTTCAAGTTCTGAAACTCCAATTATTGCAGGTGCGGTTTTTGTTAAATCAGCACCAATTTGTGCAATAACTTTCGACATGTTTTTCAACTTTGAATGGTATTTTTTTGAGTCCCATTTCTTTTCTCCTTCAGGGGTATATTCAAAATCTTTCTTATCGGGAGTATCTAATGTGTCAAATAGATTCTCGAGATTATAGAATGCGATGGTGGCTACCTTATATTGTTTTTCCTGAGCATTTAAATTAAATACAGACAACAAAAAAGAAAAAACCACTAAAAACCCAACTTTAATTATAAAAATATTCTGTTTCATAGTATTGATTTATAAATTGTTGGTAATTGTATGAAAAATTTTCGGAAGTTAAAAACTAAGTGTGTATTTTTACGTTCCTTTCCTTAAAATTAAAGGTTGTTTTTTAAGTTAAGAATTGATAATATATAAACAATTTAAATATTAAATTAACCTAAACAAATGAGACATTTTGCATTATTTTTTGTTCTCTCTTTGTTTTTAGCTTTCTCATCCCTGGCTCAGACAGGTTCTGTTCAGGGAATAATAATTGATAGTAAAAGTGCTCAACCTGCCGAAGGTATATTTGTTCAGGTAAATGGCACATCTATTGAAGCTTATACAGATAACAAAGGAGAATTTATTTTAGAAAATGTTCCGCTTGGAACGGGAACATTAATTTTTACCGACTCGGATTATGAACCTAAGCAATTAGAGTTTGAGTTGAGTACGGAAGAAATTCTTAATATCGGATCAGTTGATCTGGTTTATACTTATGGAAACATTTCAGATGATCTTCCCATGGTTGTGCTTGAAGAATCTGATTTAGAAGAAGAAAGCTCTCAGGCAATGAGCGGATTACTTCATTCTTCCGATGATGTTTTCTCGCAAATTGCAGCTTATACTTTTGGAGCAGTGCGTTACAAGACTCGAGGCTACGATTCTGAAAATTCTGCAATATATTTCAATGGTATTGAAATGAATAATATTGAAACAGGAAGACCTAAATATTCTGACTGGGGTGGTTTAAATGATGTTCTACGAAATAAAGAAATTTATTTTGGACAAGATAATAACGACCTTTCATTGTCATTTTTAGGCGGCGGAGCAAATTTACTTACACGACCCTCTGGTTACAGACCTGGAATAAAAATTTCGTATATGTCCAGGCTCTCAAATTATAGAAACCGTGTAATGGCTACGGCATCTACGGGTTTAATGGATAATAACTGGGCATTTACAATATCTGGTTCTCATCGTTGGGCCAATGAAGGATATGTTGATGGAACTTTCTATGATGCCTGGGCATATTTTATTGCTGCCGAAAAAGTTATAAGTGATGCACATGTTGTTTCATTAACAGCATTTGTCACACCAAATAAACGGGGTAAACAAATAGCTTCAACACAAGAAGCATACGATTTAGCCGGATCAAATTATTACAATGCTAACTGGGGTTACCAGAATGGTGATGTAAGAAACGCAAGGGTAGCTAACACAATGAAACCTTATATTATGCTTAATCATTTATGGACTATAAATGAAAAAATGGATCTTAATACATCGGCTTCGTATTCTTTTGGAAGAAGTGGAAATACAGCTTTGAACTGGGGCGATGCTCCTGATCCTCGTCCTAATTATTATAGAAATCTGCCATATTATAATCGTAATGATGAATTTTATGAAGGATGGATTCAACAACAAGTTGACTGGGATGGTATGTATCAGGCTAATAGCGATGAATATTACTTAGTAGAAGATATGGATGGTATTGAAGGAAATGATTACTATGGAATTCGATCAAAATTTATGATTGAAGATCGAAGAATTGATCATTCACAGATTTCTGCAAATATGAAATTTAATTATGAATTTAACGAAGATCTTAACTTGCTGGCTAATATAAATTACACAAATTATAAAGGAAGACATTTTAAAGAAGTAAGTGATTTGCTTGGTGGAGAGTTTTGGTTCGATATTGATAAATTTGCCGAAGGAGATGTTGATAATCCTGATCAGTTACAAAGCGATTTAAATAATCCAAACAGGATTACTACTGTAGGTGATGTATTTGGATATGATTATGATGCAAATATTAATCGTATTGGAGGTTTGGTTAAAGCAGATTACACTTTAGATAATAATTTAGATTTATATCTTGGTGCAGGTTTAATAAATACATCTTTTTACCGAACTGGTAATATGAGAGTAGGTAAATTCCCTGATGAATCGTACGGCGATTCTGAAAAACAAACCTATTTAAATTATAGTTTTAGTGGTGGTTTAACTTATAAAATTACTGGTCGACATATTGTTTATGCAAATGGTTCTTATTTAACTCGTGCTCCTTATTTTGATGACGCGTATGTTTCACCGCGTACGAGAGATCATTTGATTGATGGATTAACCGACGAAAAAATTATGAGCTTTGATGTAAACTACTTAGCAAGGTTGCCATATATTACCGGAAGATTTTCTGCATTCTATACTACCTTTAAAGATCAGGTTGATGTGATGAGTTTTTATCACGATGGTTATAAAAGTTTTGTTAACTATGCTATGAGTGGTATTGATAAAAAGCATTTTGGAATTGAACTGGGAGTTGAAGGTAAAGTAACATCAACCATAACTGTTTCCGGTGCTGCATCACTTGGTCAGTACACCTGGGATTCTCGTCCTAACGTAAGTATTACCAGAGATAACGATTCTGAATCTCTTGCAAGCAACGAAACTGTTTATGTTAAAAATTATCGTGTAGATGGAACTCCTCAAACGGCTCTTTCTGTTGGTGTAGGGTACAGGGCTCCTAAAAATTGGTGGATTAACATTGATGCAAATTACTTTGATAATACTTACCTGAGTTTTAATCCTGCACGTCGAACAGCCGGGGCAGTTGAAGGTTTAGATTTAAATTCTGACCTTGTTGATGAGATTTTAAGTCAGGAAAGATTACCAAATTCATATACCCTTAATTTGAAGGGCGGAAAATCATGGCGATTTGATAAATATTATCTGAGTCTTTTTGTTGTTGTAAATAATGTCTTAGATAACCAGGAAATAATTACCGGTGGGTATGAACAGCTTCGTTTCGATTACGAAGATAAGGATGTAAACAAATATCCGGCTAATTATTTTTATATGTATGGCCGAACATATATGTTGATATTAACCCTAAGTTTTTAATTAGAAAAAATATAAAATAATATATCATGAAAAAGTATAATAGATTTTCAAGAATTATGACATTAATAGTTGCAATGGCTGCTATTATGTTTGCATGTGTCGATGATGATTTCGATACACCTCCAATATCTGAAATACCTGTAGGAGATGTTTATACTATTGAACAAATTAAAACTCTTTATGAAGATAGCGCTGAGTATTTAAATACAGGGACTGGTGATGCATACTTATTCTCAAGAGATGTCTCAATATACGGTACAGTTACAATGGACAACGAAACTGATAATAGTTATCGAACATTTTACATTCAAGATGCGACAGGTGCTATAGCAATTTATCAGGATGTTTCAGGTGGAGCTTATATTGGTGATTCTGTTAGAATTTACCTGAAAGATTTAGTAGTTATGAAATACTCTAATCTATTCCAGTTAAACTCAAATAATGGTGGTGGAGTTAATGTTGATGATAATCTTATTAAACAAGGAACTAATAATAAAAGAACTCCGGAACTTGCTACAATCGACCAAATAAATAACGACAAAGAATATTATCAGGGGAGATTAATTGTTATTAATGATGTTCAATTTGTTGATACCGATACTTCCAAAACATATGCGAGTCCAGACGATTTAGAAACTGAAAACAGAATACTCCAGGATAGTACAGACAATCAAATTCTAGTAAGAACAAGTGGTTATGCAAATTTTGCGGGTGCTGCTGTTGCCAAAGGAAGCGGTTCCATAATTGCCATTGTTGGTCAGTATAATAATGATATGCAACTTTACATAAGAAGGCTTAGCGAAGTGGAAATAGAAAATGTAAGATTTGACGTTTCTGGTGGTGGAACTGGTACTGGTGCAGGTTCATTTGATGATCCATACAACGTTGCTGAAGCTCTTTCAAATGATGGAGAAACAGAAGTATGGGTAGAAGGTTATTTGGTTGGAGTTTATGAAACCGAAGATGCTTCAGGTCCTCTTGCTGATTTTGTTCCTTCATTTACTGCGCCTTTTTATACCAGCACAAATGCAATTATTGCAGATTCAGATAATGAAACTGATATTTCTAATTGTATTGTAGTGCAAGTACCTTCTGGAGATATTCGTACTGCTGTAAACCTGGTTGATAATGGCAGTAATTTAGGGAAATTAATCAAGTTTAAAGGAGACAGAGAAGCTTATTTTGGAGAAGACGGATTAAAATCTGTTAATGGGTACTGGTTAGATGGTTCAGGAATTAATCCTGAAGATCCTATTGATGTTGTTGTTATTGGAACATCAACAGTAGTTTCTTCTTTAAATGAAAATTTTACAGGCGTAGCTGCGGATGTTGATTTTGATACGAATGGATGGCTTAATGCAAACACGCAAGGAGAACGATATTGGCAAGGAAAAGAATATGATGGAAATTATTATATTCAGACTACTGCTTATGGAGCTACTTCAGATAATATCGAAAATTGGGTAGTAACTCCGGGAGTGGAGTTAACAACACCAAAAAAATTGTCATTTGACACAAAAACAGGATATTATAAACATGCAGGTCTCTCTGTTCATGTTTCTACTGATTTTGATGGAAATAATAATAATTTATTTTCATCTACCTGGACACAAATAAGCCCTACTATTGCAACAGGACCAAGTGATGGATATGGTGATTGGGTAGGTTCTGGCGATGTTGATTTATCGGCATATTCCGGTACTATTTATGTATTATTTAAGTATGTTGGAAATAACTCATCAAATACTACAACATTCCAATTAGATAATGTACAGATAGTTAATTTATAAGGAATAATAATAAAACTTGTTAAACATCCGATGCAAACGCATCGGATGTTTTTTTATACCTGTACACGTACAGGAATGTGTGTTAATTGTTCTAGTCATTGCGAGGGAGTGTAATGACCGAAGCAATCTCTTTATGCCTGGGGTAATGGTTGCAGATTACTTCTCTTCGCTCGTAATGACTGCT
>DAOWML010000184.1 GCA_030643125.1 Bacteroidales bacterium | reverse complement strand
GGTAATCCTGCTAAATCAGCTTCATTTTCAACTACTAATTTATAGTTGTTAGTTTCAGCTAAAATATTATCGCCAAATTGCAGTGTAAGTAATGAAAGATCTTCGTTAATTGCTCTAAGCTTATCTTGTTGTTCAATATCCAGATTAGCTCCACCACGTTCGAAGTTCTTATATTTTACTTCAAGCAATCTATTTTGTTCAGGAGTAAGGTCAAGCTCATCTTTTTGTTCGTAAACAGCTTTTACTTTTTTGAACAGATTAAGGTTTAAAGAAATATCATCGTTATGTCTTGATAATATAGGAGCAACTTTTTTTGCTACGTTTTGCATCTCGTCGCTGGTTAACGAAGCATTCAAGTTATTAAATGTATAATCAACCTGAGTTAAAAGTTTCCCGCTAAAATCCAACGCTTCAATTGTATTTTCAAAACTTGGAACTTCGGGATTATTAACAATCGCAGCAATTTCTTCATCATGTTGCTTGATTGCTTCCCGGTAAGCAGAAACAAAATGTTCAACTTTAATTAACTCAAATGGTGGTACTCCATAAGGAGTTTCAAATTTACTTAGTAATGGATTTTCCATTTCAACTGGTTTTTGGGTACATGATGCAAGGAAGAGTCCAAACGCAAGTACCATTAATGTATTTTTTTTCACGGCTTTAAGATTTATTAGGTTTTAATTAAATACTGATATTTAGGTTTCAAATTTATAAAATTCTAATGAATAAAAAGCAGTAATTTGTTTCACCTTAAATTTATCATAAATGAGCTTATTAATAAAGCTCCAAAGAAAAGGAACATAACTACATTAAAATTAACATAGATGGTGTACATTTGATTTCTTTCAAAACAAAATGATCAGGTATTTTATACATATAGCTTATAACGGAGCAAATTATCGGGGTTGGCAAAGACAGAGTAAAGTTCTTACTATTCAGGAGATTTTTGAAAAAAAATTAGAGCAAGTTTTCAAATATGAAATACCCTGTCTTGGATGTGGTAGAACTGATGCGGGAGTACATGCAGCTCAATATTTTTTTCATATCAATTTGAAAAACGATTTGCAAACCGACTTAAAATTTATATTAAATAAAATGTTGCCAAAAGATATTTCTGTTTTTGATATAATAAGAATGGAAGGTGAACCTCATGCACAATTTGATGCAATGGAAAGAACTTATGACTACTTTATTCATACAATAAAAGATCCATTTATTGCTGATTTAAGCTCGTTTTATTTGTTGGAAAATGCCGATTTCAATAAAATAAAGAAAGCTATTTTAATAATTCCAAATTACACTGATTTTCGAGCTTTTTGTAAAACTCCGGACAGACATAACAATACAATTTGCAATGTTAAATCAGTAAAGTTTTTTTATAACCAAAATAAAGATCGTTTACGTTTTCAGTTTACTTCCAATAAATTCCTAAAAAGTATGATCAGGATTATTGTTTACAAACTTCTTGAAATTGGAACAGGAAAATTAAGCGTTGAAGAATTTGAGCACTTTTTAAAAAACAAAGAGATACCACAATTCAATAATCTTGCTTATCCACAAGGACTTTATCTTTCAAAGATTACTTATCCATTCATAAATATTGTACCAAGGACCGAAATGTTTACAATATTTCAAAATGGAAAAGAGAATTTCTGGCAGGAAGTATAATTTTATTAGGTTGATATATTAATTAAAGGTTTCAAATTCATAATGTATTCTAATGAATGAAAAATTGGTATTTTTATAAAATTATTACAACTATTAATTAGCTTTTATATATGAAGAATTTTGTAAGAATATTAGCATTTCTTTTATTAATAGGGTCAACGATAATTTTCATTATTAAAATCAAGGTAAATATACCAATAAGTCATACGCATTTATTTGTTTTGTTTATTATTGGAGCAATAAGCCTTCTTTGGGCAAATAAAAAGAATTTCTTGAATAAATAAGATATGACTAATTATCATCCTGAACCATATTGGTCGGAAGTAGCTAATAGGATACAAGCTCGTAAAGGAGGGAACATAATTGCAGGCGATGATGAACCTTTCTACAGATATAAGCGCAATAAATTTCTTTTAATGCTTAATACTGTATATTTTAAAGATAAAAGTGTTCTTGAGATAGGATGTGGACCAGGAGGAAATCTACAAGAGATATGGAAGAAGTCACCTTTGAGATTAGCAGGAGTAGATATTTCTGCTGAGATGATCGAGCTGTCGAAAAATATATTACCTCAGGAAATAGAATTGATAAAAATAGATGGTACAAGCTTGTCTTTTAAAAATCGGGAGTTTGACTATGTATTTACTGCAACAGTATTACAGCATAATACAAATGAGGAAATGTTGAAAAAGATCATGGCTGAATTATGCAGGGTTGCTTGTGATAAAGTTTTTCTTTTTGAAAGGATAGAAAAAAAAATAAAAGGAGACGAACTGTGTTATGGCAGACCCATTAGTTATTATGAGCAAATTTGCAATTCACATGGTTTTGAATTGGTTAACACAGAATTTATAAATATCCGTGTAAGCTATTATATTTGCGGAATAATACGAAAAGTATTCAGCCCAAAAACAAGACAAGAAGGTGAACCTCTAAGCAGGATTGCTATTCTATTACAGAATATTGCTCTTCCTATAACAAAACAACTTGATAAACTATTTAAATTTAAAAAGGATGTTGCTAAATTGGAATTCAAACGTTTAACATTTATCCAATGATTATTAAAAACTAGCTAAAGTTGCTTTTAAAATTTTGGGAATATTTGATAATCCAGAAAATTGAACAAGATGAAAAAAATAATTATCTTTAATTTTTAATAGCTAATTATAGTCAAGCTATATTAGCATGGCACTTTTTTTACTAAAAAAATAAAAATATGAAGAAAGTATTGATTGTTTTATTTACAGGGTTTATGTTTTTTTCAGTTCAAGGACAGGAAAAAGCAGGTAAGCAAAAACTCACACGTCAAGAGAAAAAGGAGCTAAGACTCCAGCAGAATGAAGAGGCTAAGAAAATTGTGGATGCTATTATTGAGGCAAGACAATTTGTGTTAGAGGCTAATCTTATAAAGAGCAAGCGTGGACAAACTTTTTCTGTAAGTAGTACTATAAATTTCGTAATGGTTGATTCTAATAAAGCTGTATTCCAGTTTGGTTCAGCTCATAGAATTGGTGTTAATGGTGTAGGCGGTGCTACCGTGGAGGGTAAAATTACCAGATTTGATGTAAATAAAAGAGAAAAATCAGGTTCGTATTTTATCCGGATAAATATTTCAGCTACAACCGGTTTTTATGAAATAAGATTAGAGATTTCATCTACAGGGATGGCAGATGCCCAAGTAACAGCATTATCAAATAAAGAAATTGGCTATTCAGGAAGAATAGTACCATTGCATGAATCCAGGGTATTTCAGGGAATGTCGCGTTAATTGATTATGTTTAATATTTTATTTAACCTTTAATTTGTCACCGGTTGTTTCTATAATATTTCTATAATATTCTTCGGAGTATCCGGGTTGTTCTATTCCGGGTGTGGAAAATTCTTTATCAAATAATCGTCTGATATAATTAGCGCTATCACCCTGATGTTTTTTAATGTTTCCATCGGAGAAAGTAACTAAAAGTTGATTCCCTAAATTGTTCCAGCTTGTAAATGTTTGAGCTGATTTTTTAATTGAGAATTCACTAACTAATTCTACGGCTTTATCCGGATTTGTTTTGTAAAGTTCATTGGCTTTACTGTCCATGGTATTTACTTCTTCAAGGTAAGTTAATTCCAGTTCATCTTGCTTAGCTTTAATCGTTGGCATTACTCTGTTCATAATAGCATAAGCAAAATTTGCCACTCGGTTAAATAACCAGAAGGCTGAAGTTTCACTATAATTCATTATATCTCCATTTCCCATTTTGAAATTTTCAGGTGCTTGCTGTAAGCCGGCGTATAATGGAGTGTAAACAGTTAAATAAGTATCATCTACTCCAAACCAACAAATACCACCAATAGGATCAGGTAAATGTGAACGAGATTGTGTTACAATGGAGTATGCAGTTTGTTGTGTTGATATTGCTCTTTCGTTAAAAAATTGCTGTCCATCTGCTTTCCAGTATAATGGACGCCAACGAACTGTGCTTCCAAAAGGGCCCGCACCAGCATCTTGTGTCATATCCATTGGTGTGTCCTGATAATAATCACGCATCATATTCATAAGATCTCGCACTCCCAGCTTTTTGTCAGGCTTAATATATAATGGAAATCTATTTTCAAGGTTTTCTCCCATTGCATAATCCAGGTATTTGTCCATACCACTTGCTACTTTATTAAAACCTGCATAAACTCGTGCCTCACAGAATCTTGCAGCACCAAAACTTATTGGATTGTACGTAGCAGCAAAACTAAATTCTTCATGTTTTAAATTGTCATCAATAAATCCCATTTCCTTTGCGAAAGTGATAATATCTTTATCATATATGCAATCAAGTTCTGGTAAATACAAATATTTATCGTTGTTTATGTATTTTGTTGATATAGAATTCTTTTTATTTTCTTTTGGGAAATTAGTAATTCTGGCGTGGTTTGCATGACCTGATATAAATCCGTCAGGAATTTTTTGTGCTACCCAAACGGCTCCTTTTTTACCATGATTTTTACTTATAAGTTCTAAAATCCAAACTTCATTTTTATCAGCGATTGTGAACGATTCTCCAGAACTTGCATAACCATAGTTTGACACTAAAAAATGAAATGTTCGTATGGCTTCGCGGGCATTGCTTGCACGTTGTAAGCTTAACCATATTAAGCTGCCAATATCAATTATAGCTGTACTGTCAACACATTCGGATTTGCCTCCCCAGGTCGATTCGCTGATAACTACCTGATGTTCGTTCATATTGCCAATTACCCGGTATGTATGACTTACTTGTGGGATAGCTCCTAATTTTTCACCTGTTATCCAATCAATTATTTCTACCTGAGTACCTTCAGCATGATCTTTTGCTGCCCAAAAATAGAGTGCTCCATAAATATCATGCGAATCACATGCATAAGATGTTATTACTGAGCCATCGGCAGAAGCACCTTTAGTTACCATGAAGTTGGTGCATGCATAACTATTTTGTGTAAAAAGGGGAAGAGTAATTATTATAGATAAGATAATATTTTTCATAATTATATTTTTATTTTTTTGAACGGGGAAAATATTAAAAATATCAGGAAATAAAAAGATTTTT
>DAOWML010000165.1 GCA_030643125.1 Bacteroidales bacterium | reverse complement strand
GAAGGAATAATACCAATAAATTTCATGCGTTAAATATTTGCGTTTATACAAAATTACAATTTAATCATTAAAAAAATGAATTAAACTCTAAACTCTAAACTCTAAACTTTGAACTCTAAACTAATGTTCTGCCTTAATGACAGATGAATTTCCTTAAATATTGTTAAAAAAATGCGATTACAAATTTAAAATTGTAATTTTGTCATATCTTTTAAAAGTAAAATTTAAAACTGAATTTTAATGGATGTTCAGAAGATTAAACAACGGTTTGGAATAATTGGTAATTCGCATGATTTAAATCGTGCAATTGATATTGCTGCACAAGTTGCACCAACAGATCTTTCAGTTTTAATTACCGGAGAAAGTGGAACTGGGAAGGAAGTATTTCCTCAAATAATTCACAATTTTAGTTCAAGAAAACACGGTAAATATATACCGGTAAACTGCGGTGCAATTCCTGAAGGAACAATAGATTCAGAACTTTTTGGACACGAAAAAGGCTCGTTTACTGGTGCACACGATAGTCGTCAGGGATATTTTGAAGTTGCAAACAACGGAACTATTTTTCTTGATGAGGTGGCTGAATTGCCTTTATCTACCCAGGTTCGATTATTGCGTGTATTAGAAACCGGAGAGTATTTAAGAGTTGGTTCTTCAAAAAATCAAAAAACGGACGTTAGGGTAATTGCTGCCTCAAACGTTGATTTGGTTAAAGCTATCGAAGAAAATAAATTCAGAGAAGATTTATATTACAGGTTAAATACTGTGCCTATTAATATTTCCAGGCTTAAGGAACGTGAAGGGGATATTTATTTGCTTTTCAGAAAATTTGCAACAGACTTCGCCGAGCGATACAGAATGCCTCCTATAAGTTTAGGAGAAGAAGCTCGCAGGATATTAAACAATTACGAGTGGCCGGGAAATATCAGGCAGTTAAAAAATATTACAGAACAACTTTCTGTTATCGAGGAACAACGAGTTATTACTGCCGATGTTTTAAAAAGATATTTACCCGATTATTATCCAAATAAATTGCCGGCAATCTATAAAAATGATCTTGTTGATGAAAAAACTTTTTCTACGGAACGTGAGATTTTGTACAAATTTTTATTTGACATGAAAGGTGATTTAAATAATCTTAAAAAACTTGTTCATGAAATTATTGATAAAGGAGCAAATATTGATGAATTAAAAAATGCTGATCAATTTATACAAAACATTAGCCAAACATCATCTTCAATACTTAATTCGCCGAGTGTTCAGCAACCTTCAGTTAATCAAATTGATCATTCTAATATTGAGGACACAGAAGAGTTTGTTGAGGAATCCCTTTCATTAGAAGAAAATGAAAAAGAATTAATTAAGAAAGCATTAGATAAGCATAATAGTAAAAGGAAATATGCTGCACAGGATTTAGGGATATCAGAAAGAACCCTTTACCGAAAAATTAAAGAATACGATATCGATTAAATTATGAAGAAATTATCACTATTATTAATAATATACTTATTTATTACTCAAGCTTGTACTATGAGCTATTCATTAACAGGAGCTTCTATTGCTCCTGATGTAAAAACATTTTCAGTACAGCATTTTGTTAATCGGGCACCATTGGGCTTACCAAACCTGGAGCAGTATTTTACTGATGAGCTTAAAGATAAATTTAAGTCGCAAACAAGTCTTACCGTTGTTAATGATATGGGACATTTGAATTTCGAAGGCGAAATTAGAAAGTATTTTACGAAACCAATGGCTATTACAGGAGATGAAATTGCGGCACAGAACAGGTTTACTATTACAGTGCATGTTAAATTTACTAACGAAATTCAACCGGAATATAATTTTGATACAGATTTTACACAATTTGCAGATTATGATAGTAACAAGGATTTATCAGAAGTAGAACAGCAATTGGTTGAAGAAGTAACAGAAAAATTAATCGAAGATATTTTTAACAAATCAGTAGTTAACTGGTAAGTTTTTATGACCGAATCAGAAATTTTAAAATATGTAGATAAACCTGAATTGTTAAATCAATCAAGTATATATCAGTTAGGGAAATTGATAAACGATTATCCTTTTTTTCAGACTGCTCACGTATTATTTCTGAAAGCTTTGAAATCTCAAAATAATATTGATTTTGAGCAACAACTCTCTAAATCGTCAGTGTATATTTCAGATAGAGATTTATTATTTAAATTTTTAAATAAAGAGATTAAGCTTGTTGATAAAATAGAAGAAATAGTTGAAATTGAAAAAAAAACCATTGAACCTTCCCCGGATAAAAAATTGTTAAAAAATAAAAATGTCAGGCGTAAGATAAATGACAGTTTTGAAGGCCTGGGAGAAAACATTTCCAAAACGATTTCGAGCCAGTTAGAATTCTCTGTTATTAAAGAAGACGATAAATTAGAATTTCCGTCCGAAATATATTTTATAGAAGAAGAACGCGAAGGTAAAAACAATATCATTACTATTGATGCTGATCCTGATGATATTAAAAAGCTTAGAAAGAGGAGTGATATTTTACAAATAGAGGAAGTAAAACCTGCCCGCCTGCCTGCCGACAAGGTAAGTTTCGCAGACGGGAAAGAAAAGAAATTTATTAAGAACTCAACAACGATTAAAGATACTGAAGAATCATTTGAACTTATAGAAACTGAAAAAATTCAAAGTAAAGGCTTAAATAAAATACAAAAGCCAAAAGAAATGTTTGATATCTCAGATTATGCTGATGAAGATGCTCTTGTGATGAATGATGATTTAATATCAAAATTTATTGAGAAAAATCCTCGAATTAAGCCTAAGGAAACGGAAGATAAAAATCATGATATGTCTGTGGATAGTATCAATGAAGATAATAACTTACTTTCTGAGACATTGGTAAAGGTTTATATCAAACAAGGCCTGTTTGAAAAAGCAATTAAATCTTATAAGAAATTAAGTTTGAAATATCCGGAAAAAAGTATTTACTTTGCGGGTCAGATTAAAATAATAGAAGAACAAATAAATAAACAATAAAAGACTTTGATATGTACGCGTTAGTTTCAGTATTAATCATTATTACGAGTATATTACTAACATTGATTGTGTTAGTTCAGAACTCAAAGGGAGGAGGATTAGTTGCAAATTTTTCATCATCTAATCAAGTAATGGGTGTTAGAAAAACTGCAGATTTTCTTGAGAAAGCAACTTGGACATTGGCTATAAGCCTACTAATTTTAAGCTTAGTTGCTACAATGACTATCCCTAGAGGTGTAACAGAACAAAGATCAAAAATAGAACAACAAGTTAATAACGCTGTTGATCCTACTCAAATGCCACAATTCCCAACATCAGTTCCTGAAACTGATGAAGGAAACTAAAGCTAGTTAAGAAATTTATAAAGTGTCAGTCTGTCATAAAGGCTGACACTTTTTTTATATAAGCTTCTTTGGCATAAATTGTGTTAATCTGGTAAACGTGAAATTAAAAATAAGTTTAACAATTTAAATATTTATAACAATGTCAGAATTTAAATACAGACCATTAAAAGATAGAGTTTTGGTTGAGCCTCACAAAGCTGAAGAAAAAACTGTTAGTGGAATTATTATTCCGGATTCAGCTCAGGAGAAACCCCAGAAAGGAACTGTTGTTGCAGTTGGCGAAGGGAAAAAAGATGAGCCTATGTCATTAAAAAGTGGTGACGTGGTTATCTATGGCAAATATGGTGGAACCGAAATCCAGATTGATGGTAAAGATTACCTAATCATGCGTGAAGATGACATTTTATTAGTAGAATAATTAATTAACAAAAATCATTAAAAAATAAAAAACATGGCAGCTAGAGAATTAAAATTTGATATTGACGCCAGAGATCAACTTAAAAAAGGAATTGATCAATTGGCAAGCGCTGTAAAAATTACATTGGGTCCTAAAGGACGTAATGTAGTTATCGAGAAAAAATTTGGTGCACCTCAAATAACAAAAGATGGTGTTACCGTGGCAAAAGAAATCGAATTAAAAGATAAGTTCGAAAATTTAGGTGCTCAAATGGTAAAAGAAGTAGCATCAAAAACCAACGATGATGCCGGTGATGGTACTACTACCGCTACTGTATTGGCACAGTCAATTATTAATGTGGGTATTAAAAACGTTACTGCCGGAGCAAATCCTATGGATTTAAAACGTGGTATCGATAAAGCTGTAACTAAAGTTGTTGAGAGCCTTAAAAAGCAATCTCACGATGTTGGTGAATCAAACGATAAAATTGAGCAAATAGCTGCAGTTTCTTCAAACAACGATTCTTCTATTGGTAAATTAATTGCTAATGCAATGCAAGCAGCAGGTAGAGAAGGTGTTATAACTGTGGAAGAAGCAAAAGGTACTGAAGATGAGCTGAAAACTGTTGAAGGTATGCAATTCGACCGTGGATATATTTCTCCGTACTTTGTAACTGATACAGATAAAATGGAAGCTGTTATGGAGCATCCATATATACTTCTTACCGACAAGAAGATTTCCACGATGAAAGATCTTATGCCAATTCTTGAATCTGCAGTTCAAGACGGAAAACCTTTAATGATTATCGCTGAAGATATGGAAGGCGAAGCTTTAGCTACATTAGTAGTTAACAAGATTCGTGGATCATTAAAAGTTGCAGCTGTAAAAGCTCCCGGTTTTGGCGACAGAAGAAAAGAAATGTTGGAAGATATAGCTATCTTAACCGGTGGTACAGTGATAACTGAAGATAAAGGTTTAACACTTGAAGGTGCAACTCTTGATATGTTAGGTACATGTGGGAAAATAACTATCGATAAAGAAAATACTACAATTATTAATGGTGATGGAGCAAAAGAAAATATCGATGCTCGTGTAAATCAAATTAAATCACAAATCGAATCTTCAACTTCTGATTACGATAAGGAAAAATTACAGGAACGTTTAGCTAAATTATCCGGTGGTGTTGCTGTTATTTATGTTGGTGCTGCCAGCGAAGTTGAGTTAAAAGAAAAGAAAGACCGTGTTGATGATGCATTAAGTGCAACTCGTGCTGCTGTTGAAGAAGGTATTATTCCTGGTGGTGGCGTTGGTTATATTAGAGCCATTGAAGATCTGGAAAAACTTAAAGGTGATAATGAAGACGAGACTACCGGTATGGAGATAATTAAAAGAGCTGTCGAAGAGCCATTACGTCAGATAGTTGAAAATGCAGGTATTGAAGGTTCTATAATTGTTCAAAAAGTAAAAGAAGGCAAAGCTGATTACGGTTACAATGCTCATACAAATCAGTATGAAAACTTATACGAATCAGGAGTTATTGATCCTACAAAAGTTGCTCGTATTGCTTTAGAAAATGCAGCTTCTATTGCAGGAATGTTTTTAACAACCGAATGTGTAATTGTTGAGGAAGAAGAAGAAATGCCTCCAATGCCGGCTGGTGGAATGGGTGGCGGAATGCCTGGTATGATGTAAGAAATCAATCATCAAACCAAATATATATTCAGCCCTTTGTTGCTTCATGCACAAGGGGCTTTATTTTTAGATGTCATTTTCCCGTCCCGATAATTATCGGGAGGAATCTGTTTATTTATATCAAGATAAAGAAAAAATGTATTATCAATTTTAAATTAATTAGTATTTTTGGCGATGAATTAAACAATATATAACACTTTGGTGTGTTTGTAAAAGTAGAATAGGAAAACTATAAAGAATATGAAAAAACAGAAATCTCTTTTAATAATAGCAGTTGTATTATTAATAAAT
>DAOWML010000295.1 GCA_030643125.1 Bacteroidales bacterium | reverse complement strand
CCACCCTCTAAGAAGGTGGCTTTAATATGAACCCAAAGGATGTGGATTTTCAAATTAGATTAAATTGTCCTGTACACATCTTAAAGAAAATACAGAACACAGATCCCCACTTTATCACTATCTACATAATAATTACAGCAAAAAGACTCTACCCTACTAATTTGTGTATTCATCCAAAAACTTGTATAATTGATTGATATTATAAAAAACTGAAATACGGTAATAAACGTAGTAATATCAAAAATTATTCGATTACTTTTGCTGTATGTATATAAAAATAGCACTTGTATTATCTGTACTGCTGCAATTTGGAGCCACTATTGGAGCTATTGGACTGATACGAAGAACCAGATACAATATTTCCTGGATAATGATATCTACTGGTTTTTTCCTGATGGCATTTCGAAGATTGTATGAACTCATCGAATTAATTAACGTCAACAACAATATCGAAACAACAATTAGTAGTTGGGTTGCTGTTATTATTTCACTGTTAATGTTTATTGGTACAATATATATTCGCAGGATATTTAATTTTCAGGAAAGAATCAATAATCTTCGTAAAAAAAATGAAGCATATGTTCTTTCTGCAATTATAAGAGCTGAAGAAAAAGAGCGTCAGGAATTTTCAAAAGAATTGCATGACGGGCTGGGTCCGGTTTTATCATCTATAAAAATGGCTATTTCGGCAATAAATAAAACAATTTTAAAAGATCCTAATAAAAAAATTATTGATAAAACAGATAAAATAATTGACGAAGCAATAATTACAATTAAAGAAATTTCAAATAAACTAAATCCTCATATATTAGAACGTTTTGGATTGGAAAAAGCAATAAAATCTTTTACCGACACTATTATCACCGGAAAAGGATTTGAAATAACTTATTCGTCTAATATTAAAGATAAACGTTACGATTATAATACAGAAGTTATAATTTACAGAATAATTGGTGAATTACTAAGCAATACACTAAAGCATGCATCAGCTAATAAAGTAGATATCTCATTGTTCGACTATGGAAATAAATTAGAAGTATTTTATTCTGACAATGGAGTAGGATTCAATATTGAAAGAAATGCCGACAAAGGTATGGGTTTGTCAAATATCCGTTCTCGCATTAAATCCTTAGACGGGAAAATAGAAATACACAGTAAATCTAATAAAGGATTCTTTCTAAAATTAACTGTTCCTGTATGAAAGAAAAATTAAAAATATTCCTTGTTGATGATCATACTTTATTTAGAGAAGGACTTCGGTTTTTACTATCTAATAACGAATTAGTCTCAAATATTTACGAGGCCAACAATGGTAAAGAATTACTGGAACAAGTATTAAATATAAAACCGGACATTATTCTCATGGATATAGAAATGCCTGAAATGAATGGTATTGAAGCTACGCAGGAAGTTTTGAAATTGTATCCTGAAACCAAAATAATCGCCTTATCGATGTATGCCAATGAAAACTATTATACCGATATGATTGATGCAGGTGCAAAAGGCTTTTTACTAAAAAATTCGAAATTCGAAGATGTGCAAAATGCAATATTTGATGTATATAATGGTAAGAATTACTTTTCTCCCGAAATTTTACATGCTATAATAAAGAATCTGAATAAAAAAACAAAAAAACAAAATACCGACCTAACCGAACGGGAAGTTGAAGTACTTTATAATATTTGCAAGGGATTTTCAAATCAGGAAATAGCAGACCTGCTATTTATCAGTAAACGAACAGTTGACAAACACAGAGAAAATATACTATTAAAAACTCAGTCTAAAAACACCGCGGGCTTAGTTATTTATGCCATTAAAAATAACATTTTTGAGGTTTAAGATATTGGATAATAAAATTCTCTTACGTTTAAACACCTATCTTTCAATTTACGCTTTAAAGCTATTCTTTAGCCTTTTCAATTGAAATACTTTTGATTCAACGAATCAAAGATATTTTCAATTATGCTTATACCTTTTTTAATACCATTTATTATAGCCATTTTTCTGGCAATAAATATGGGTGGTAGCGGAACAGCTCCCGCTTTTTCTGCTGCTTATGGTGCAAATATTATTCGTAAAGCATTAATTCCCGGTTTGTTTGGGGTTATGGTATTTATAGGAGCAATTGTAGGAGGCAAAGAAACAGCCAAAACCGTTGGTAAAGGTTTACTTGACCCCGAGATGATGAACTTTATAATCGTATCAATTATTCTTTTATCCGTCGCTATTTCTTTACTAATTGCTAATGTATTTGGAATTCCACAATCGACAAGCCAAGCTACGGTTTTGGCTGTTATAGCTCCTGCTGTATATTTTAACTCATTAAATACTAATAAATTATTTTTTGAAATTTTACCTACCTGGTTTATTATGCCAATAATCTCATTTTCTTTAGCTTTTTTAATTGGCAAATATATTTACAAACCAATAAGAAAAAGAGGATACACTATTTCAAAGCAAGTGAATGAAAGTTATGTTCTCAAAGGTTTAATTATACTTATGTCATTGTATGTTGCCTTTTCAATTGGAACCAATAATGTTGCAAATGCAGTTGGTCCTCTGGCAACTATGGCAAGTAATGAAATAAATATTGCAGAAGATTATTTTGTTCATGTATTAATTTTAGCAACCTTAATTATAGCTCCGAGTTTTGGTATTGGTAGTTCTATTTTCGGTCATAAAGTTGTTAAAAACACAGGAAAAGAAATTGTATTATTCGGTAAAATTGAAGCAGTTATTATCGCTTTTCTTTCTGCTAGCCTATTACTAACTGCTTCGTTAATAAAAGGGGTTCCCACCTCATTGGTTCAAATAAATGTGGGTGCCATAATAGGAATCGGAGTTGCAAAACTTGGTTTTAAAAATATCTTTCGAAAAACTGAAGTTAACAGGTTTTTTGTAATGTGGGTTGTTGCTCCCATTATTGCATTCACTATTTCACTTTTCCTAACATACTTAGCAGATGAATTAAATATGTTACACTTTTAATATTCAGTTATCTGAATACAAATAATTTAACGTATAGTCAAAAAAACATATCAAGTAATCTTCTTTTTTATCAATTCCACAAATTTATGAATATCTTCTTCCTGCGTATCAAAAGATGTCATCCAGCGTACTTCTGATCTTGATTCATCCCAGTCGTAAAAGAAATACTCCTGTTTTAATTCCGGTATAATTTCTTTGGGAACAATAGCAAAAATACCATTTGCTTCGACTTTTTGTGTTATTTGTATTTGTGGTATATCTTTTATTTTTGATGCCAACAGCTGCGCCATATCGTTGGCATGTTTAGCATTTTCGTACCATAAATTATCTGATAAATAACGTTCGAACTGAGCTGATATGAACCTCATTTTCGATGCTAACTGCATTCCTTGCTTACGTACATATTTAAAATCCTGT
>DAOWML010000166.1 GCA_030643125.1 Bacteroidales bacterium | reverse complement strand
TCAATTTCAATTTTTAAAAACTTATCGCCCGATTCCCAGCTAAGAGAACTCAAATCCCCTGAAACACTACCAATTTCTAAATTAACAATTCCGTAAGCATTTGTAGTTTTTGAATGCTCTTCAGAGAATAAAACATCTCCTGTAGTGCTACCTTCCAGAATACTAATTCTGAGACTAATATCCTGGTTAATTAGTAACTCTCCAGTATTATCACGTATTACAGCCTGATAATTAAATGCATCGGGAGATTGAGCAAAAAATTGGATTGGCAAAACAAAAAGAACTAAAATACTAAGTAAAAATTTTTTCATAACAGGAAATTTTAAATTAATTAACAAATGGCACTTGCTATTAAGCGGAGAGAGCATACCTGGTCGAATTCTCAAACCAAGCTAACAGATTACATCTCAATAATTTAATCAAGTAAGTTATAACAATACTTATTATAAGTCAACTTTTTACATATTATTTACACAAAAACAGTTTTAATTAGAACAATTTTAAATATTGACCGTTAAAAGAAAAGAAAATATGTATGATTTTTGAATG
Organism: Bacteroidales bacterium; assembly: GCA_030643125.1. GTDB lineage: Bacteria > Bacteroidota > Bacteroidia > Bacteroidales > UBA12077 > UBA12077. The sequence goes on along the minus strand of DAOWML010000166.1, from coordinate 5,190 downwards.
AAAATCATAAATTTATAAGATATTGTTTTATTTAGTAACTTTGAAATAAATTCATATTCTGAAAAAACTCTGAAATTTAAAATGAAAAACACAATCATTATTACGCTGCTTATCTTTTCTGTTGAGCTTTTATTTGGTCAATTACCAGGCGAAAAGAAATGGAAAGAAAACATTTCTAAAAATCATGTTCAAACTCAGATTCAATGGAATCATAAATATGAAAAAAACAAGCCAAAAAGAAACGGTTATAAAAATTATACAAAGAAATTCGATCTTAATGGTAATGTAATTGAGGAAATATATTATCAATCAGGTAGTATTGACCAAAAGTTAAGTTATAAATATGATGATAACGAGAATAAAGTTGAATATGTAAATTATAAAGGTGATGAAGCTAAAGTACTGTTTAAACAAAATATTACTTATGATAATTCAACACGAAAGATAAGAGAAGAAAGATACAATGGTACCGATTATCAAATTATTAAATACAATTATAAAAATAATAAACTTACCGAAATAATTAGATCTGACATATACGGGAATATTGAACATAAAAGAATCTTTATTTATAAAGGAAATGTTTGCACCATTTCTATTTTTGATGGGGAATCAACTGAAATTGGAAAAATAATTAACAAATTCGATGACAATGACAATATAATAGAAAGCGTTGAATACGACATTGAAGGTAAAATAAAAGAACAATATTTTTATAAATTTAATGCTAATCTTTTAAGAGAAAAAACTAAAAATGTACTCGGGAATTTCAGATATAAAGAAAAATACCAGTACAATAGCAGAGGCAACTTAGTTAAAGTCATTAAAGAAGAACCCCAAGGGAATATCATTGTAAATAATTTATATAAATACGATTCGAAAGGCAATTTAATTGAAGAAGAATGGTACGATGACCATCCGACAGAAAACTCCAAGAAAACTTATTTTTACAATGAAAAGAGTGTTTTAGAGAAGGTTGAAGTTTATTATGCCCTTTATCGATATAGAATTCTATACAAGTACAAATATACTTACTATTAATGTTTGTTTTATAAGTAACAGCTTGTCATTCAGTTGACACTTAAAACTTTATAGTTCGCACTTGGCAGATGACAGTTATTTGGCAAGTAGGAATTAGTAAACGGCAGTTACCAGTTACCAGTTAACTATTTACTCAGAACTTTGAACCGCAAACCGCAAACCATTAATCATATTTATTTAAATCTAAGTCTTTTTCTCTTGAACCCGGAATTACCTCAATAAGTTCCACTTCAAATAAGGTAGATGTATAAGGTGGAATAATTCCTGTTGATGAACCTGTTTCGCCAAATCCAATTTGAGATGGAATAATAAATAGCGCCTTTTCTCCTTCGACCATTCTACCAATAGCTTCTTCCATTCCTTCAATAACCTGCCATTTTCTGCCATATACAAATTGGAAAGGAGAATTTCTTCTTTTTGTTGAGTCGAAGAATTTGCCATTCAAAAACTTACCTTCATAATGCACTGTTACAGTATCGCCAATAAAAACTTTCTCACCATTTCCTTCTTCTAATGTAATATGATAAAGACCTGATTCTGTTGCTTCAATATCAACTTTTTGCTGATCGATATATTGTCTTAAAATAACTTTTTCATAATCTCCAAAATCTTCAATCCAATACAAGAATGCTTCTTTCTCCATAAAGTATTCTTCTTCAGTTTGGATATCAATCACATCAATATCAACTATCATAGGATCTTCTTTCTGGATAAAAGCAGGAAGCGTAGTTTCTAATGTTTTTGTAAAAAAATCATTTGCCGAAATAATAAACGATGCCATTTCATCTTCGGCTAACATTAAAAAACATTCATCAATAGCACCCGCGAATGTAGGTTCTGTAATTTGAAGTTTTCTTCGCCCTTCGAAAAATACTGAATCGCCAATGGTCTGATATGATATATCGACAGTCATATAATCGCCAGGTTTAGCTTTTTCTGTACTTTCACCAAACTTTATAAGCTTATAATATATTCCCGATTTTGTTTTATTGTAACCTGGATATTTAGAAAAATAGTTACAAGAATTTAACGTCAAAGCAATAATAATAAATACTAGATAGGTTCTTTTAATCATTGGTTTAAATATTTATTTTTCAATTTTTAATATTTCAATATCGTAAATAATAGTTGCACGAGCCGGAATTCTATCTTCATCGCCAATTAATCCATGAGCTAAATGTGGTGGTAAAATAAATCTTGCCTTACTTCCTGATTTTAACATCAACACCCCTTCTTCCAATCCTGATTCTACTCCTCCTTTACCAACAATAAAACTCTTTGCATTCAACTCTTCAGACGAATAACAAAGTGTCCCATTTAATAACCAAACCTCATAATTAAAAGTAATAAAATCTCCCTTTTTAATATCAGAACCGGAACCCATTTCATAAATCATATACCAAAGGCCTGATTCAGTATACTCCATCTTCCAACCTCTTCTATCAACATAACTTTTAATTAACTCGGCATCCTTATCGACGAGCAATTTATTGACCTCTTCCAGCGACTCTTTAGAATGTTTTATTACCGCCCTATTCTCTGTCTTCTTTTCTTTATTACAAGAAAAGAAAATTATAATAAAGATCAAAATAATACTTCTCTTTATAAATTGCTTACATACCATCCTTAAGCTCATTTATATATTTCGGCAGCAATTCTCTAAACTTTTTTAATGTATCCTCATACGAATCATTAGAATAACCTCCTGAAGCATTTTTATGCCCACCTCCATTAAAATGATCTTCGGCAAATTTGTTTGCCGGAAACTCTCCTTTTGATCTGAATGAAATTTTTACCTGTTTATCTTTCTCAATAAAAATAGCTGTAAATCGAATACCTTTTATAGAAAGAGGGTAATTTACAAATCCTTCGGAATCGCCAGGAGCAAAATTAAAATCTTTTAATTCCTTTTTTGTTATTGCAATAAATGCTGTATGATATTCAGGAAATACTTCCATTTTTTTGTTCAGGCAGTAACCTAACAAACGCATACGATCAGGGGAGTAGTTGTCATAAATATTCCCGTGAATCTTGTCTTTGTTAATTCCTAAATCAATTAATTTTGAAACAACAATATATGTATACGGATTAGAGGAATTGTAATTAAACGACCCTGTATCGGTCATTATTCCTGTATATAAGCATTCGGCTATTACATTATCAATTAGTTCTAAATCGCCCAGGCTTTCAATTACATGATAAATCATTTCAGCTGTCGAACTATATTGAGTGTCTGAAATAACTATATCGGCAAAATCTTCCGGTTCAGGATGATGATCTATAAGCACCTTTTTACCCGGCGCTTCCGCTAAATATTTTTCCAAACCTTCAGTTCTGGCAAGATCGTTGAAATCAAGTGTAAATATTGCATCAGCTTCTTTTATTGCATTTAATACAGTGCCACTATTCCGTTTATAAACAATAACTTTATCATTTCCTGGCAACCAATGCAAAAAATCCGGATAATCGTTAGGTGTTATTATTACAGGCTCTTTGCCTTTTTTTACCAGGTAATGATAAAAAGCAAGAGAAGAACCCATAGCATCGCCATCAGGATTATAATGTGTAATAATTAATGGTTTTTGAGTATGAACAATTAAGTTTTTTAACTCGTTTATCTTTTTTTCTGAAATTGATTTCAATATAATTATATCTTTAAATTATGATTTCTAAAAAATCAAAGATAAAATAATCCGTTCAGAATTTAAGTTAATACAAAAAAAATTATAATTTAGTCTAATAGTTTTATCATTATTAAAATGGATAAATAAGATTAATCAAATATTAATAACAAAGGAAAACCGGAAGAATGGAAAAATGGAATATCGTAGTAATATCTTGCTAATCATCCAATATTATTTGTGTGAGATCGCTTCGCTCCATCATTTCAGCCATTCATACTAAAATATAACAAATTAATAATAGTTTTGTGTGTTTCATTAAATGTGGGAGTACCAATAAATAAAACCTTATATTATGCCTTTAGGATATACATTCGCAATGATTAAGCCATCAGCTTGCAGGAAAAATCATGTTGGACCAATTTTAGCCATGATTAACCAGGCTGATTTCAGGATTTCTGCTATTAGATCTACACAATTGACAAAAGAAGAAGCGGAACGATTTTATGAAATGCACAGGGGAAAAGAATTTTATGACAGTCTTTGTGAATTTATGAGCTCAGGATCAATTATAGCTTTATTGCTGGAAAAGGAAAATGCTATTGAAGATTTCCGTAAATTAATTGGTAATACAAATCCAGGTATGGCAGAAGAAGGAACAATTCGAAAACGGTTTGCTGAATCGCTACAAAAAAATGCTATTCATGGAGCAGATTCTCCTGAAAATGCAAAACGCGAAGCCGATTTCTTTTTTAATCAAAGGGAGCGATACTAAAAACAGTTTTGAGTTTAAAGTTCAGAGTTTTGAGTTTTGAGTTTTAAAGGAAAGAGGCTAAATGTTTTCATATAAAACATAAGTCTTTTTCTACCTTTGGCCTGAAAATTGGTTTGTAATATAGCTATTACAAATACAATAATTTTTATTAACCTAAAAGCATTCATGTATGAAACAATTAATTCTTATTACAGTTTTTTTATTTTCTATTTTAGCCGTTTTGGGGCAAAATTCGAATCTGGTAGTATTCTCAGAAGATGGAGAAGAATTTATTTTAAGCCTTAATGGAGCAGAGCAAAATATTGAACCATCAAAGTATATTAAATTAACCGATTTGTCTCCCGGTTATTATCAACTTAACATTATTTTTAATGATATAATGATTGGAGAAATTAAAAAAGGTATTTCTTTGAATGCCGGAATGGAAACTACTACAATGATAAAACAAAAGTCCGGTAATGTATATACACTCAGATATCAAGGAGAAAAACCAATACCATCACAGGGTCAATCAGCAGGAAATAATCAGTATTCTTCAGTGCAAACCTCAAGTGAACCAGTTGTATCTACATCTACAACTGTTACAGAATCAACTACAATAACTACAAGTAGTACAGGACAACCAGTTGGCGAGAATATTAATATGAGCATGAACGCAGGCGACGAGAGTGCAAGTTTAAATATAAATGTAAATGCCAATGTTTCTGAAGGCTCTTCGGGTACAGTAGTCTCAACATATTCATCTACGACAAC
>DAOWML010000252.1 GCA_030643125.1 Bacteroidales bacterium | reverse complement strand
CCCGACTGGCTAATTCGTCTTCAACTATTACTGCTTTTAGTTTTTCGTTCATAGTTTAAGCTTAATTATCCTGCATTGGAACGGTTATTTTTATATAAGTTCCTGTGTGAGTTTCAGTAATTAAATCGGAAACTTCAACTTTAATTCCTAAATGATGAACTTCATTTATTATCCGGAGCCTGTTTTCAATATTTTTTAATCCGGTAGAATTATTCTGTTGTTGATTTTTGGTTTTCAGTTCCTGAGATTTTTCACGTCCTATGCCATCATCTTTTATTGTTATTTCCAGATAATTATCAAACTGTTTAAGTTCAACATCCAGTTTTCCTTTATCTTTCTTATATCTTAATCCGTGCCATACTGCATTTTCAATATATGGCTGAATTAACATCGGCGGAATTAAAAATGATTCGGTATTTATATCCTCATCAACTATAAATGTATAGTCGAACTTTTCTTTAAATCGTTCGTGCTCCAGTTTTATATAAAGCTCAATAATCTTTATTTCATCAGTTAAAGGAATAAAATCGTGCTTTGAGTTTTCCATTACCGATCGCATAAGAAAAGCAAAATCAGACAAGTAACGATTTGCCGACAGTTCATCCTTTTTAGCAATATAATTGTTAACCGAATTTAAAGCATTAAAAATAAAATGCGGGTTCATCTGGCTGCGTAATGATTTTAATGCTAATAACTGATTGGCAAGACGTTTCTGGCGTGCACTGCGTAAAATAAAAACTGAAGATATTGCAAGAACCAGCAAAATTACAATCAATGAAATAATTGTAATCCTTTGTGTACGTACAGTCTGGTTTTTTAATTCCTGCTCCTGCACCAGAAGCTCGATTGTTTTATCATTCAGCTCTTTATCTTTTTCAAGCAAATCTATTCTTTGCTGCTTTCTGTTTAATGATGTTGCCATTTCGAGCCTTGACAGCAGTTCTTCTTCCCTTATTTTATTAATGCTATCGTTTAGTTTTAAATATTCTTTGTAAGTTTCCAGAGCTTTATTTACATCAGAACGTTCATAAGCTTTCGATAAAGAGTAAAGTGCCTCTTTCTTTTGATCAATATTTTGAGTTTGATTCGACAAGCTAACACTCTTTTGTAAAACCGGAATAGCTTTATCTTCCTGTTTCTGTTCAACATAAATTTTCCCGATTTCTAATAAATCTTCACTCTGAGCTTCAATATCTTCAAGTTCTTCATTAATATCAAGTGATTGTTGTCGGGCCATCAACTCTTCTTCCGGTTTATTTTGTTTTTTATAAGCTCTTCCTTTTTGCCTTAATGTATTAGATAAAGAACGTTTATCAGAAGATTCTCTGGCGAGTTTTTCCGATTCTTCATAATATTGAATTGCCCCTGCTGCATTATTTTGATATAAACTTATACTAGCTAATTTATCCTGAACCAGAATAATTCCCTGCCTGTTATTTCTTTCCTGCTCAATTTTTAAAACCTCTAAATATGTTTGCTCTGCTAAAGAATATTCACTTTTTTGTTCGTATGTTTCAGCAATTTGCGTTTTTACAAATACAACATCATCCTTATTAATTTTTTCGGAAATCTGATTCAGGAATAAATTAAAATAATAAAGCGCTTTGTCATAATCATGATTTAATTTAAAAGCTACACCCAATTTTTTTCGTGAGTTATATGACAATTCAGGTTTATTAAGATTGTCAGATAAACTTTTTGAATTCAAATAATTCTCAATGGACAGATCATACTGCTCTGAATAGAAATTAATATCACCTAACAAACTATAAGCTCTTATCTCATTTTCTTTATCATCATTCTGAATTATTAGCTCCAATGCTCTTTCAACAAAATCATAGGCTTTTACTGCATTCGTTTCTTTATAACTATCAACAGAATCGAGTAAAGATTCAACATTTACCTGTTGATACCGGCTCACTTTTGACTGACTTAATACAGAATAAGTGCAAGCCAAAATTAAAACCAGTGATATTACAATTCTTTTGTTCATAATTTTATTATCAATCTGAAGGTAAGCTCTAAAAATTCAAACTTCTTTGTTGCTTCAAAATTTTAAATCTCTCATTTACAATAGGAAACTCAGGTTTTAAAATTTATTGCGCCTCGAATTTCACTATTTTTATAGATTACCTGAAGTAAAAGTACAAACAAATTTCGACAAAAAAAATCGGACATTCTCTAAAACGCCTTTAAAATCAGTATTTACAGCCTCTGATTTCCATTTAACTAAATCAAAAATATACTTAACCACCTCAAACGGCCTGTTCCCTAATTATAGCTTTTATCGACATTTTTTTGTCTCTACTTTTACTTCAGAAACCCTCATGCACTAAAGCTCACAAAAAAATATGAATATATCATGAGGGTTCTATGGCAATTAAAAACAGAAACTAAAATTAGCAAACATACATATTTGAAAAACATACACTTAATTAAAACACATACTAATAAAACCAATAAAAAACACACGTTATGAAAACACAAAATCAAATTTTAAGAAGTAGAAATCTCATTTTAATGGGAATGATTATCTTTTTAGTTCTTACCGGACTAAATATCTCTGCAGACAATAATGATGAAAAGAAATCGATTAAAATTGCATTATTATTAGATACCAGTAATAGTATGGACGGTTTAATTGAACAGGCTAAATCGCAGTTATGGACTATTGTTAATGAACTTTCGAGAGCCAGTTGTGAAGGTGAAAGGCCTGAATTGCAAATTGCTCTTTACGAATACGGAAATGACTGGTTAAGTCCGCGCGAAGGTTATATAAGACAAGTAACTTATTTAACAAAAGATCTTGACCTTATATCACAAAAACTATTTGAACTAAGAACAAATGGTGGCAGCGAGTTTTGTGGTCAGGTAATTAATACTTCACTGGATCAGTTAGACTGGAATAATTCAGATGATGATTTAAAATTAATATTTATTGCAGGTAACGAACCATTTACACAAGGGAATGTTGATTTTCGTGATGCCTGTTACCGTTCAAAAAATAGCGGCATAGTAATAAATACTATATTTTGTGGTAATTTTAATGAAGGCATAAGAACAAGCTGGAAAAAAGGAGCTGAAATTACCGGTGGTAAATATATGAGTATAAACCAAAACCGGAAAACAGTATATGTTTCGTCACCTTATGATGATCGTATTGCTACCTTAAATACAAAATTGAATGACACTTATGTTTCTTACGGAAGATTAGGCAAAGAAAAGAAGCAAAACCAGGCCAGACAAGATGCAAATGCAGGTAGTATTAGCAAAGTAAATGCAGTAAAACGTTCAGTATCTAAAGCTTCGTATGTATATATGAATGAATCATGGGATTTGGTTGATGCTGCTGAGCAGGAGGATTTTGAAATCGCCGCTGTTAAAGAAGAAGAATTACCTGCTGAAATGAAAGGAATGACTGCGCAAGAAAAAGTAAAATACGTTGATACAAAGAAAAAAGAACGCCAAAAAATTCAGAAAGAAATAATTGAATTGAATAAAAAACGCGAAAATCATGTTCGAAAACAAAAAACAGAAAATAATCAGGAAAATGCTTTGGATGATGCAATGCTAAAAGCAATAAAAACTCAGGCTAAATCGAAGAATTTTAAGTTTGAGAAATAAATGTAATAGTATCAAGTAAAGAGATTTGAGTATCAAGATATATGTATTAACAATTCCAATACTAATATCTTGATACTTTCTTTAATATCTTTTTAATTGATTTTTACTTCCATGCCATGAGCATCCCAGACAGAAAAGTTTTTCTAAATTAAATTCTTCAAGGCTTTTTGATTTATCAACGGGAATGATTACAAATTCTCTTGTAACTTTTACATTAAGTCTCTCTCCTTTTTCGTTTTTTACATAAAAGTTAGCAATTCCACATTGAGGGCAAAACAGAAATTTCATTTTTTAAATTTTAGTTTAATTAACTAACGTTTTAGAGTAAAGTAAAAAGTGCTTCCGTTCCCTTCTTCGCTCCCGACCCAAATTTTATCGCCATTCTTTTCTATTAGTTCTTTGCACAAAATCAATCCCAATCCGGTTCCTTTTTCATTTT